>NZ_JBOEQF010000537.1:0-1198 GCF_050689315.1 Aerococcus sp. L_32 | reverse complement strand
AAATAGATTGAAGGGGCTGTAGCATTGACTGCAGTCCTTCTTTCTTGCCGTTTTAAGATTTCAAACCCTCAATGACGAGACGAAAAAAGAGGTCGGAATATTCCGACCTCTTTTGGATATTTTATTTTTTAATACAAGTCAATATTGGCTTTTGACTCATTTCTTGATCCATAGCTTCTTCAGAGGGTACCATCATTTGATCCGTTAGGTATTCTAAGTTTTCAAGAGTGATATTCTCTTCAAGTTTAAAGCCGTATTTGTAATTGATATTATCAAATACAACGACAGTAGGGTTGGCTGAAATTTGCATTTGGCGAGCCAACTTAGCATCAGCAACAATGCTTTCTTGAGTAAGATCTGAATGGATATCTTGCAACCACATGTTCGTATCAAGACGGTTAGATTGCGCGATTTCTAGCATTTTTTCGTGTGAGTAAGGGTTGCCTTGGCGACCGAAGTAATCTTGAATCTTCATCAAGTATTCACGACCAACTTTCTTCCCCTGTAGTAGAGCAGCCTTGTAGCCCTTACAGACTTCTTGATGTGTAAGATACAAGCTGTTACGATCAGCTAAAGATAAAGGTTTATCTAGTTCTTTAATGTAGTTGTTAAAGGTCTGCATATCTGATGTTGTGATAAAACGGAAGTAAACTTTCTTATCCGTTTGTTGTACAAATTTTAACACTTCTTCTTCGCAATTTAAACAAGTGTCACCGAACGGGTTAACAAATAAAAAAACTTCAAACACATGGTTGTGCTTACAGGCGCCTGGCGTGGTTTTTTTACTGCTATTTGTTTGAACAATCTTTTGTGCCATACTCTACTCCTTTACTCATATTTTTTAAAACAATCAAGTTTAATTTCATTTGTTTATTTAACTTGTCTATTGATTAGTTTTAACTAACTATCTAATCACATCGAGTTCTCAACTATTCACCAATTCTAACAGGCCAACTTTAAAACTGCAATCTATTTGTTTAGGCTAAGAGAATTTCATTCGCTTCTTATAGGTAATAGATTGATAGCATAACTGAATTTAGCGTAAGGAATCAGCTTTTGATTGATTCATACGCACGATTTTTTGTTTAATTGGTCGTTGCGGAATTTGAAATTTTTGCAATAAATTTTGATAAAAAAGGAGACCAGTTTCTGGATTACTTGTTTCAACTTCAAGTTCATAATCCTCGTAATCTTGGAA
>NZ_JBOEQF010000536.1:0-1200 GCF_050689315.1 Aerococcus sp. L_32 | reverse complement strand
GTAATTGTTATGCAATTCATTTCATAAAAATTAAAAAGGTATGGTTTACTATTGAACCATACCTTTTAATTTTTGGATAAATAAACAAATTATAGCGTCAAAACAATTATTAAAATATATCTTCCTAATATTGATACAGTAGAAATGTGTATTTAGCCTTCTTCACTTCTAAAACAAACAAAATAATTTATTCGTATTTATTTAACGTCTGTGATAAATATGAATGGTTAATCCACCCATCACATCAACTTGGTCTAGTTGTAAAGGTATACTTTCATCTAATTCGTAAAATAAAGGTTTACCTTTACCTAAAATAATCGGTACGGTCCCAATAATGTACTCATCTATCGCATTAGCTACCATAAATGGCTTCAATACAATTCCCCCGCCATATAGGTAAATATGATGCCCTTGCTTTTTCTTAGCCATCATTAATTTCACTATTTGGCCTGGTTTAACAAAATGGATATTACCTTCATTAGGGCGTTTTTCATTTGTAACCACGTAAATCGTTTTACTTGGGAAATCTGTTGCAAAACCAATTTTATAGGATTGATGTCCCATTACAATAATGTCATACATATCAAAAAAGGCTTCGAGTGAATACGGGGAATCACTCGTTGAGATGTCTTTTAAGTGAGGACCTGGTATACCTTCAATAAAATCAAACTGATCATCTAAGTCAGCGATATACCCATCTACACTCTGTACAATACTTAAGGCAATTTTACCCATGATTTCCCCTTCCTAATAAGCATTTATTTTCAATGGTTATAAATCTAATGAGAATCCTGAAATCCGGACATCATCTTTTTCAGCTTGTGGTAGTTGATCGCGTAAACTAGCAACTGTTTGTCCTAAAATGGGTACCTGCCAATATCCAACAATATCGGCCGCTGGGCACAAGACAAAAGCCCGTTCATGCATACGGGGATGCGGTACTAGTAAGTCTGATGTGTCAATAATCTCTTCATCGATGAGCAAGATATCCACATCGATAGTACGAGGGCCATTTTTAATGGTCCGAACTCGTTTTTGGTCTTGTTCAATGCTTTGACAAAAAGCCAATAAATCAGCTGCTGTTAAATCAGTTTGGACATGCATAACCATATTCAAAAAGTCCTCTTGATCAAGGTAGCCTTTGGGGACTGTTTCATAGATTGGCGAAGTTGCCACTACTTTAATCCCTTCATTTTGCTC
>NZ_JBOEQF010000535.1:0-1207 GCF_050689315.1 Aerococcus sp. L_32 | reverse complement strand
TCATGACCAAACAGAAGCCATGACTTTGGCTGACCGGATTGTCATTATGAATGCAGGTGAAATCCAACAAGTAGGGACACCACTTGAAGTTTATAACAACCCAGAAAATGCCTTTGTTGCTGCTTTTATGGGGTCACCAGCTATGAACTTAGTGGACGTGAAGTATGAAGCTGGCCAAATTCATTTAGAAGGTGGCACGAAACTTGAAGTAACCTTACCAACTCGTCGTATTTTAGATGAGAAAGGTTATGACGGTAAAACAGTTACTTTTGGTATTCGACCAGAAGATATGCAGTCTGAACAATTGGCTTTAGACGCTACACCAGAAACGGTTGTCGAACCAACCATTACGGTATCCGAATTAACAGGGGCAACGTCTATCCTATACTTAGATGTTAAAGGGCAAGAGTTCATTGCTGTGGTAGATGCCCGTGACTACCACGAAGTTGGTTCAACCATCAAGATTGCCTTTAACATGAATAAGGCCCACTTCTTCGATGTTGAAACAGGCAAAGTGATTAAATAGCACGACCAAGGTACATGCGAATCTTAACAAGAACCGTATGTGCCTTTTCCTATCGAAAATAAAGAAACCGGTTGCATTGTTTTGAGATGATATTTTATAAGGAGGACTCACATGACAGAATCAGTAACAAAATTAAAGGTAGGCATTATCGGTTGCGGAGGCATTGGCATGCAGAAGCATTTACCGGCCTTAGTCCAAGTTGAAGGGGTAGAATTGGTGGCTTTTTGTGATTTGGTCGAAGACCGGGCCTTGGCTGGAAAAGCCAAATTTGGGACCAGCGAATCCAGTGTATATACCGATTACCAGAATATGTTGGCTGAAGAAAGCTTAGATGTGGTCCATGTCTGTACCCCAAATGCGACACATGCAGAATTATCCATTGCAGCGCTTGATGCAGGCAACCACGTAATGTGCGAAAAACCAATGGCCAAAACAGCTGAAGAAGGTCGCGCGATGATCGAAGCGGCTGAACGAAACGGTAAAAAATTAACCATCGGCTATCAAAACCGTTTTAGAAAGGACAGCCAATACCTAAAAGCCATCTGCCAAGAGGGTCAATTAGGAGAAATTTACAATGCTAAAGCGCATGCTATTCGTCGTCGTGCTGTCCCAACTTGGGGTGTATTCCTTGATGAGGAAGCGCAAGGCGGAGGCCCTTTAATTGATATCGGTACCCATGCA
>NZ_JBOEQF010000534.1:0-1207 GCF_050689315.1 Aerococcus sp. L_32 | reverse complement strand
CGCATGAGTACCGATGTCAATTAAAGGACCTCCGCCTTGCGCTTCCTCATCAAGGAATACACCCCAAGTTGGGACAGCGCGACGACGAATAGCATGCGCTTTAGCATTGTAAATTTCTCCTAATTGACCCTCTTGGCAGATAGCTTTTAGGTATTGGCTGTCCTTTCTAAAACGGTTTTGATAGCCGATAGTTAATTTTTTACCGTTTCGTTCAGCCGCTTCGATCATCGTGCGACCCTCTTCAGCTGTTTTGGCCATGGGTTTTTCGCACATTACGTGGTTGCCTGCATCAAGCGCTGCAATGGATAATTCTGCATGCGTCGCATTTGGGGTACAGACATGGACCACATCTAAGCTTTCTTCAGTTAGCATGGTTTGATAGTCCGTATAGACACGCGAATCATTACTACCAAATTTAGCCTTTCCAGCTAGGGCGCGGTCCTCAATCAAATCACAAAAAGCTACCAATTCAACCCCTTCCACTTGAGCCAAGGCTGGTAGATGTTTCTGCATACCAATACCTCCGCATCCGATAATGGCTACCTTTAAATTTGTTACTGTTTCTGTCATGTGAATCCTCCTTATAAATATTTCTTCAGCAATTAATGCAACCGGTTTCTTTATTTTCGATAAGAAAAGGTACACACGATTTGAGTAAGATTCGCATGTACCTCGGTCGTGCTATTTAATCACTTTACCCGTTTCAACATCAAAGAAGTGCGCTTTGTTCATGTTAAAGGCAATCTTGATGGTTGAGCCAACTTCATGGTAATCACGGGCATCTACAACCGCGATAAATTCTTGACCAGTTACATCTAAATAAAGGATTGATGTTGCACCAGTTAACTCTGACACCGTAATGGTTGGTTCGACAACCGTTTCTGGTGTAGCGTCTAAAGCCAATTGTTCAGACTGCATATCTTCTGGACGAATACCAAAAGTCACTGTTTTGCCGTCATAACCTTTCTCATCTAAAATGCGCCGAGATGGTGGGGTCACTTCAAGCTTGGTGCCACCTTCTAAATGAATATGACCAGCTTCATACTTCACATCCACCAGGTTCATGGCAGGCGACCCCATAAAGGCTGCTACAAAGGCATTTTCTGGGTTGTTATAGACTTCAAGCGGTGTCCCTACTTGTTGGATTTCACCAGCATTCATGATGACAATCCGGTCAGCCAAAGTCATGGCTTCTGTTTGGTCATGG
>NZ_JBOEQF010000533.1:0-1207 GCF_050689315.1 Aerococcus sp. L_32 | reverse complement strand
GATGCAGAAATTGAAGAATTAACGGCTTTATCTGAAGCAAAAAAATTGGGTGGTTTAATTGCACCGAATTTCGCCATTGGGTCAGTATTGATGCAAGTCTTCTCAGCTAAGGCGGCTAAATATTTACCAGACGTTGAAATTACTGAAATTCATCACAATCAAAAATTGGATGCCCCAAGTGGTACGGCCGAAAAAACAGCTAAATTAATTTATGAAGCACGCGGCGAGCATGTTTCTGGACATCCAGATGAAACAGAATCAATGCCAGGCGCACGTGGCGCTGATTTCCACGGCATCCGCATCCATTCATTACGTTTACCAGGCTACAACTCACACCAAATCGTACAATTCGGTGGTGTTGGGGAAGCCTTAACTATCCGTCAAGATTCATTCGACCGTAACTCATACATGCCCGGCGTAGCATTGGCAGTTGAAAAAGTGGGCGAATTAGACGGTTTAATCTATGGTTTGGAGCACTTATTAGATGACTAATAGCCAAGAATTTACCAAAGCAGCACCTATTATTCATACCCTCAATGAGGCTGGCTACGAGGCTTACTTTGTGGGTGGGGCTGTGCGGGACTTGCTATTAGACTTGCCCATCCATGATGTAGATATTGCCACCTCTGCCTATCCAGCTGAAGTTCAAGCCTTGTTTCCACGTCATTTTGATGTGGGCTTAGATCATGGGACGATTATGGTCTGGTTTGAAGGTGAAACCTATGAAATCACTACCTTTAGAACCGAATCGACCTATCAAGATTACCGTCGCCCGGACAAGGTAACCTTTGTTCAAAACTTAGAAGAAGACCTATTGCGCCGTGACTTTACCATTAATGCCTTGGCCATGAATCCTGACCACAAGATAGTGGATTATTTCCATGGGCAAAAGGATTTAGCGGACCAAGTTATCCGGGCTGTGGGTAATCCACATGACCGCTTTAATGAAGATGGTCTCCGCATGATGCGAGGCGTTCGCTTTGCTAGTCAACTTGACTTTCAAATTGAGCCAGAAACCCTAGTAGCAATCGCTGAAAACGCTGGGATTTTAGTTCATATTGCAGTTGAACGAATTGCGGTTGAAATGAATAAACTGTGGATTGGTGTCAATTGGCACAAAGGATTAGACTATTTTCTTGAAACAGATTTAATTCAGTATGTACCCTATTTAGCGGATTACAAAGCTGTTTTCACAGATTTACTAGGT
>NZ_JBOEQF010000532.1:0-1209 GCF_050689315.1 Aerococcus sp. L_32 | reverse complement strand
ACGGCACCTTCTTGATGCAAGTACATTTCCTTTTCATAGGCAATGGTGAAGGTGGTTGGTGTATATTTTTCAAACCATTCCATGCCTAGTGAATTGGTAATCCACCTTAAGTAGATAGTGTTGTTTACGTGGTTATTGAGATCGATATCTAAAAACTTTACTTCAAAGCTGTCAACTTTTGATTCATGTGCTACTTCTTTACTTAATCGTTTACGGCGACTCGGTCTTTCTTCTTTTTCAACTTGATACCATTCAGCAACGATTTCTGGAATTCGGACGATTGACCGTTGATTCAAGTCGATTAAGGCGAATGTTGTCTCTGCTTGGGCCAAAACTAGACCGTCACTTGTTTTCAAGGCGTAATGACGCTTGCTGAAAAACTTGTTGTAAGTTGTTGCCTCGGTTTCTGCAATGATATCCTCGTTGTAACGTGGTAAACGATTGATGTCTATTTGATTTTGTGTGATGATCCAAGCCCAACCCTCTTGGTGGAAACCTTCTTTCGCTTCTGGAATCGTCGCTTCTTGATTATTGGATGCAATCAACATGATATCCAAGATAGCAGGAAGTGTCATCTCCCCTAATGCATTACAGTGGTAGTGACGCACTTTGACTGATTCTTGATATAATAAACCCATTCTTTTACCTCCTTGATAGTGTCGAATGTTGATCATTCAATGGACTATCGTCTTAATAACATATTACTCATTATACGGATATTTGATACTTTTAGATAGCAAAAAAGCCTTCACCAGGCTTCCTTGACCCACACGCTTATGAAGGGATTTGTAATTGCCCATAACTACTGTAGAAATGCTTATAAGCTAAGTATACGGCGATCATGGATGTGATTGCAGAAGTCGCAATCATCATAAAATAAATCAAAATCTGATACATAATTGCACTCAAGGGTACCGCACCTGCTAGCATCATCCCAGTCATCATACCTGGTAGCAAGACTAGCCCTACCGTTCTCGCTGTATCAATAGTAGGTTGCAGTGCCCCTCTAATCGCTTCTCTGACAATACCTGTAGAAGCTAATTTAATAGACGCACCTAGGGCCAACTGTTCATTAACTTCTTGTTGTGATTTGGCGAATTCGTTATTCAAATTTCTGAAAGCCAATCCGATAACTGACATGGCATTTCCCACTAACATCCCTGTGATTGGGATGATTTGCGCTGGTACGAATTGAATAGAGCCTGAAAC
>NZ_JBOEQF010000531.1:0-1212 GCF_050689315.1 Aerococcus sp. L_32 | reverse complement strand
GAGGAATTATAGCCCTGGTGGAAGATTTTACCTGGTGAATTGTGCTAAAATAGGCTAGGTATAGGGGGTTGGATCTTTTGGACCAATTAGTGAATGAATTTATTACGTATATACAGCAAAATGAGATTGAAAAGGCCAATGTGGTTTTTGAAAAAATCTTAGGACAGCTTGAAAAAGAAGATGCCCAAGTCATGGCGCAAACGGGATACAGCCTGGCGCAATTAGGCTTTGTGGATTATGCCAATGAGATTTATACAGTGGGAGAAAACAGATTTCCTGAGGAAGATTCATGGATCTTATTGAAGGGTGAGTTAGCCCTAGATAATGGACAAGTGGAAGAATCGATTGATGAATTACTGAAAATTACGCCGGAATCACCATTATATGTGGATGCGTTATTACTACAGGCGGATGCTTATCAAATGTATAATTTGCCGGAAGTGGCCTTGGTCAAATTGAGTGAAGCGCGGGAATTAGCGCCAAACCAACCGGTGATTTTATATGGGATTGCGGAATTACGGTTCCAACAGGGTGAATTCCAACAAGCCTTGCCGTTATATGAGCGGTTATTGCAGTCTGAAGAGACACCGGAATCTTTATTTGAAACTATTGAAGCCCATTTTGCTTATGCTAAGGCGGCAACGGGGGACTTTGAAGAAGCCATTGAATTAATTGAAGCGACACCTGAAAATGATCGGACAGATGAGCAACAAGAACAATTAGCCTTCTATTATGTGGAAACAGAAAACTTTGAAAAAGCCAATACCATTTTAGAGGCCTTGTATGAAGACGATAAATTATCGGACGGGTTACTAGCGGTTTTTGCTCAAGTGAAGAATGCCTTTCATGACCATGATGGGGCTTTGGAGATGATCGACAAGGCTATTTTGGTGAACCCATATGAAGCTCGTTTGTATTTCCAAAAGGCTGAATTTGCTCAACAAATTGGAAATCGGGAGACGGCTCGAGAGGCTTTGGAATTGGCTTTAGATATCGATCCTGACTACGGACAGGCTCTAGTATTGCTACTGCAATTATTGATTGATGACGAGGACTACGGAACAGCCCGAGCCTTGATTCAAGATATGGATGAAAAAGGGATCGAGTTCGACCGTTATGTTTGGATGAAGGCTAAAGTCTTCCAAGAGTTAGAAGAATTTGACTTTGCTAACCAAGCCTACACCGATGCTTACCCACAGTTGAAAGAAGATA
>NZ_JBOEQF010000530.1:0-1217 GCF_050689315.1 Aerococcus sp. L_32 | reverse complement strand
ATCAAGCGAAGAATCAACTTCAGAAGAATCTAGCACAGAGGAATCATCAACAGAGTCTTCTTCAACTGAATCATCAGAAGCAGCTTCAAGCGAAGCATCCTCTTCAGCTGAATAAGCTAACAGACATACCTAAATGGAAAGTCCATCCGGTTTCGGATGGGCTTTTTTGATGACTAATTCTTCTATCTATTCATCAGCCTTCGGCAGAACTTTATGTAATGATATTTGCAAACTATTTTGAAGTAGACAACTGTCTGCCATGAAGAATACAACTTGATTATCAGTTGCCATTTTGCCTAAATCAGCTACTTCATCGTTGATATCAATAAGGGACTAATTTTTGTACGTGTTGCGCGTATGTAAACTGCATCGAATAAGTCTAAACTCATTAACCCTCCATATCACATTTAAGTTTAATTCGCATACTTTTAGCTAGCATAATAAAAAACGGAATACCCCTTAAACGAGGTATCCCGTTGTTACTATTCTGGACAATTATTGCCGTTCACCACTTGGAAATTGTTGTTACAAGTGGCTTTGATTTCTTGATGTGTTTCAAGGTAGTGAGGGATTAATTGGTTCATCTCCATATTGACTTCACGGACAATTTTTGATGAATCAAACATGTGATAGTCGCCGCCGCCTATAGCCCGATACTGGTTGAGGGTCACTTCGAATTCAGCTTCTAAATCCAATGGTTGGCCATGGTAGTTTAATTTGGTTACCCGTTGACCAATTGGTTTTGATACATCAATGATGTAGTCAATCCCTTCATACATGTCATAATTATAGGGCTTTGGTTTGGGATACAGCCAATCTTTAGACATGACGATTTCTTGGTCTTCATTCAAAATGAAAAATTCCGCTGATTGCTCGATAGCTGCTTTCAATTCTGCTCCGGTGATTTTAACCACTGCTAAGGTGTTAGGGAATGGGTAATTATTGAGTACGTCACGGACGGTTACTGCGTTTGGAAATCCCTTGGCATCATTATTAAATAAGGCTGCCGCCGAGATTTCTGTTTGCCCGTAATAGTTCTGTACCCGGTGGACAAATTCGACGTATGGATGATCCTGGATGCGGGCCATATCCACACTGTTAATCTTCATGTCCCCTTGAATTGTCCCTACTGGTTGGTCCAACCAGTTTTCAATTTCTGCTTGTAGGTCCGCTAATTTTGCGGCGGCTTCTTTTTGAATTGGTGTGTCCACGGTCGA
>NZ_JBOEQF010000529.1:0-1218 GCF_050689315.1 Aerococcus sp. L_32 | reverse complement strand
TCAGGATCATTTGCAGAAAACCGTTCTTCATAATCCAATAGGCGACGCTTGGCTTCAGTTAATAATACCTGGGCCTTATCATGGACAATAGCTAGACTGATGGTTGTCCCCATGGCTTTAAATACAATTTCTTCTATTATTTTCACCTTCTATATGTCACAAGCTAGAAACTAGACAGTTCGTCCGGGAATTAATTTAATAGGCAGGACATACCGATTATCCGCATCCTTCTTGACCTCAAGCGAGTGGTCAATTTGTTGCAAGAGGACATCTACTAATAAGTCAGCCAAATCTTTAATGGGTTGGGCAATAGTCGTTAATTGCGGGACATAGGTCTGGATAAAGTCTGTACCGTCATAGCCCACTAACTTTAAATCATCCGGAATTATCATTCCCAATTCACTAGCGGTATTCATGACCAACATGGCCGTCAAATCATCCGAACAAAAAATAGCATCCGGTTTTTCTTCTAGTAATAAAGCTTTGATTATCAATTGCTTTCTAATTTGCGAAAAGTTCTTTGGAATGTTAGTGATTTGACCGTCTAAACCATGGGCCTTGGTCACATCCATAAAAGCCTGGTAACGCAAATATGTCGGCGAATTGGGATCATTGGCCCCAGTAATCATCCAAGGCTTGGTCGGTTGCCCCTTAAGTAAGGTTTCTGTCGCCAACTTCCCGCCCAGATAGTTATCAGAGGACACAATAGGAATATTTTCCCCGATATACCGGTCGAAAGAAATTACAGGCGCAGTCACCTGCTCGTAATCCGCATAATTCAAATTATGGGCCCCCGCAATAATCCCTTCCACTTGGTTGGATTGGAGCATATTCAAGTACTCAGCTTCCTTGTCAGCATCTCGCTCGCTATTACAGATGATGGTCTTATACCCCTTGGCAAAGAGGATTTGCTCCAGGTGGTTGACCAATTCTGCGTAAAAAATGGTGTCGATATTAGGAAAAATCAAGCCCACCAACTTGGTCGACTTGCCTTGTAAACTCCGTGCCAGTGAATTTGGATAATAATTCAATTCTTTCATGGCTGCATGGACTTTATCAATAGTTTGTTGTGATAAATAACCCTTTTGATTAATGACGCGACTCACTGTTGTTACTGAAACACCAGCTAAAGCTGCTACATCTTGTAACTTTGCCCGCAAGGTTCTTCCCCCTTATTCATTATTTTTGCAGGGGGTAGACCAGGTTGTTGTCAGTTCC
>NZ_JBOEQF010000528.1:0-1220 GCF_050689315.1 Aerococcus sp. L_32 | reverse complement strand
TAAGGAATGCCTATCAAGAAAAAGCCAGTCAAATTATTACAATAGAAGAGCCCATTGAAATTAAAGAACCTACTTTCTTACAAACAGAAGTCAATGAAAAGGCGGATATTACTTATGACCGTTTGCTGACCGCTAGTTTGCGTCACCATCCGGATATTATTCTAATTGGCGAAATCAGAAGTGAAGAAACAGCGAAAATGGTGATTCGCGCATCACTGACTGGTCATCTGGTATTAGCCACCGTTCATGCTAAAGATACTTTTGGTGTAATTGGACGCTTGAAAGAATTAGGCATCACTAACGAACAATTGGTCCAAACTTTACTATTAGTTGTTGCCCAAAGGTTGGTTCCTCGTGTCCCTGATTCAGAAATTGTTGCGACTGAGAAATTAGCCTTATTTGAGTTACTACAGGGTGACCAGCTGAGTAGTTTCATTTTAAATCAAAGCTATCCAAATGATTTTAAATCACTAAATCTACTATTAAAGGAGGCTTATGATCATGGCTACATCACCCAGTCCAGCATGGAAGAATATCAACTGGAAACAATTAGCGAAAACTGAAATTACTAGCACTTGGCAACCGCAATTACAGGCGACTGTACTTTTATACATCGCAGAAATGCTTCAAGAAGGGTTTCCTATGCTTGAAATATTTTCTTTTTTAAAGACTATTTTTCCTAAGCAAGAAGTGACTTTTGGCAAAATGGCGACCGGTTTCTCAGCTGGTCAGTATTTTTATCAAGTTATACATGAAATGAAAATTAAGGGTAATGTAGCTTATCAAATTCAAGTGGCAGAAGCTTATGGCAATTTTGGTTTAGGCCTAGAAACGATTGCTAAGTACATTCAAGAACGTGATCAACAGATGCAAAAGCTAAAAGGGGTAATGCTTTATCCAATTGCTTTAACTGTGTTGATGATTGGCATGTTATTTGGGTTGCGCATATTTCTTTTGCCACAATTAGCTTCTATGTCAGTGGGTGAGGGACAGGGATTACTGAGCTATTTATTGATTTTCTTGCAAAAGCTGCATTGGATAATGATAGGGTTCTCAATTTTGTTGTTAGTTATACTCATCATCTATCTTATATGGAAGAAGCGGACTAACCCATTAGTAAGGGCAAGGTTATATGTCAAATTACCAGTGGTTGGAAAATTATTTAGATTATATTACACCCAGTTTTTTGCTTACGAATTTAGCCAACTATTTAAAATAGG
>NZ_JBOEQF010000527.1:0-1220 GCF_050689315.1 Aerococcus sp. L_32 | reverse complement strand
TTAATCCAACAAGTGATGAAGCCAGTTAAATGGTCAGATTCAATTGAATACTTAATTGAACAAGGGGTAGATACGGTCATTGAAATTGGCCCTGGTAAAACCTTGTCTTCATTTATGAAACAAATCAATAAAGAGATTAAGATTTACCGAGTTGAAGACGAAGAAACCCTGCAGGCAACTATCGCAGGATTGAAAGGATAAGCTATGACTGAGAATACACAAGAATTAAAGAAAACAGCCCTTGTCACAGGCGGTAGCCGTGGTATTGGTGCAAGCATCGCTCACAAGTTTGCAGACCAAGGATACAATATTGTCATTGTTTCCCGCTCTGGTTCTACTGAAAACCATATCCAGGCTTTAGAAAGCAAAAATGTTGTTGTGAAGGATTTCAAGGGTGACGTAACGGATACCGATTTTGCTAAAGAAATCATGACTTTCATCAAAGCAAATTTCCAAACCATCGATGTATTAGTGAATAATGCTGGTATTACCCGCGACACGCTACTAATGCGTATGAAAGAAGCAGATTTCGATGCAGTGATCGATATTAACTTAAAAGGGACTTTCAATTTCATTCAAGCAGCTAGCAAACTAATGATGAAGCAACGTCAAGGTGCCATTATTAATATTGCATCAGTGATTGGTCAAATGGGTAACGTTGGTCAAGCTAACTATGCAGCTTCAAAAGCGGGGATTCTTGGTTTAACGAAGGCTGCAGCACGTGAATTAGGTATGCGTGGTGTCACAGTTAATGCCATTGCACCAGGCTACATTGAAACAGAAATGACAGATGAAATTCCAGAAAAAGCCAAAACGGCTATGCTGGAAAATATTCCTTTACAGAAACTTGGACAACCATCGGACATCGCTGAAGCCGTGTACTTCTTAGCTAACCAAAGCTATATCACAGGTACAACGCTTGATGTCAACGGTGGCTTGTATATGAATTAGGAGGCAATAAATATGACAAACAGAGTAGTCGTAACAGGTATGGGTGCTATTACACCTATCGGAAATGACGCAAAAACATTTTGGACCAATTTAAAAGCCGGCGAGCACGGTTTTGGGCCAATCACAAAATTTGATGCCAAAGATTTAAATGCGAAATTAGTGGCTGAAGTAAAAGACTTCAATCCAAAAGATTTCATGGACCGTAAAGAAGCAAAACGTATGGACTTATACAGTCAATACGCAGTAGCTGCAGCCATCGAAGCTGTTGC
>NZ_JBOEQF010000526.1:0-1223 GCF_050689315.1 Aerococcus sp. L_32 | reverse complement strand
CGGAATTCAAGCGTATTGTCTGTTATATCAGTCACTTCTAAAGATCTGAAACTTGGTCGAATAGTTGAAACTACATTTACCAACGTATTTTGCACTTCTTCGTTAACAGTATCAGAAACAAAGCGGTTTACCGTGAAAGCAAATATCACACTATATAAAATAAACAACAGCGCAAACACTGTTGTTATACTTCGAATCAATTTTTGCATTAGTGAGGCACCTCAAATTTATATCCAAAGCCACGTATTGTAATAATATACTCAGGATTTTTGGTATCTAATTCGATTTTTTCACGTAAGTGGCTCACATGAACATCAACTATACGCGTTTCTCCGGCATAATCAAACCGCCATAATTTTTGTAATAATTGTTCACGTGATAATGTACGATTCACACGACGAGCCATATAAGTTAATAACTCGAACTCTTTAGGCGTCATTTCAATCGATTCCCCGCGCACGTATACAACATAATCATTTACATGGATTTCAATATCACCTGCTTTAATGATTTCGACATCTTCATCTTTAAAATTACCCACCGAATCTTTCGTTAAGGTAATTTTGTGTTTAGCTTCAATGCCATTTTCTTCATCAACCGTAACTATAGGTGCTGCATACGACGCACGACGTAAGATTGCCTTCATTCGTGCTAATACTTCACGTGGGCTAAATGGTTTTGTCATATAATCATCCGCACCCAACTCTAACCCGATAATTTTTTCTAATTCATCATCTTTTGCAGTTAACATTAGAATAGGTGTGTTTATCTTATTTTGGCGTAAGTTTTTACAAACGTCCATCCCATCCATTTTGGGTAGCATTAAGTCAAGAATAATAAAGTCTAATTGATGATTCATCGCCAATTCTAATCCTGCTTGGCCATCTTCTGCTTGGATAACTTCATAGCCTTCTTTTTCTAAACTATATTTTAATAATGTTAATATCGATTGCTCATCATCCACTATCAATACTTTTTTCATATATTTCCTCCACACACAACTTTGGGAACGTGATTACACCCAAAACGAACCAACTACCCTAAGTCTCAGATACAAGCTATATTTCATTTATTATTATATACCGTTTAATTTGTCATTTAAATCCGCCGAGACACAATCGATTACTACTATGCCTCTTCATCACTCAATTGCGCTTTTAAATATGCGTCAATAAACCCATCTAAATCGCCATCCATCACCGCTTGCACATTAGCAGTTTCAT
>NZ_JBOEQF010000525.1:0-1229 GCF_050689315.1 Aerococcus sp. L_32 | reverse complement strand
CATCATTAGGAATTTCTTTTAACAATTTGGCAGGTACCCCACCAACTAATGAATTATCAGCTACATCCTTAGTCACAACCGCACCAGCCGCCACAACAACATTGTTACCAATCGTCACACCAGGTAAAATAGTTACATTTCCACCAAGCCATACATCATTCCCAATTGTTACTGAGCTTGCCACAGCTAGATGGTCTCGTCGTCCTTGAGGTGTTATGGGATGATTTACTGTAGAAATCAATGTATTTGGCCCTATCATCACATCATTCCCGATTTTCACTTTAGCAATATCCAAAATTGTTACATTATAATTTGCTAGAAAATTATCACCAACCTCAATATTTTCTCCACTATCACAATTAAAGACAGGAGCTACAAAGGGATTTTTGCCCACTTTTCCAAATAAATTTCTTATTGCCGCTTCCAATGCTACATTATCTGAAGTATCTACACCATTTAATTTTTTACAACCGGAGATTGCTTGAAGTTTTTGACTATTCACTTCTTTATCTCGCATCGAATATGGTAATCCTGCCTGCAGTTTTTCCATTTCAGTCATATTTTGAATGTTTTCTGTCATCACAAACGCCCTCTCTTATTCAAGTCATCTTTCTGCTATATATTAAAATAAGAACCTTACGCTTACTAGCATAAGGTCCTGTCATGGTTTATTTAATTAAATTATTATCCTCATCATTTGCTGCTTCTTCCAACAATTGATCAATTCGTTCACGATCAGCTGCTGAAATTTCGTCTAAGGTATTCAAGATTGGGAAGCGGACATGGAAAATAGACCCATTGCCCAGTTCACTCTCTACAAAGATAGAACCCTTGTACCCTTTGATTAATTCTTTCGCGATTGATAAACCTAGACCATTCCCTCCACGTTCACGCGATCGCGCCTTATCCACCCGGTAGAAGCGGTTAAAGATACGGTTTTGGTCTTCTTGAGACATCCCCTCACCGAAATCTTGGATGGCAATTTCAATATAATCAACGGCGTTGGTCGCAACAGAAATATGGATTTCTTGGCGATCAGTTGAATATTTGACAGCATTGTCCAATAAAATAATCAGGATTTGTTCAAGGTGGTTACGGTAAATCTGAATCTCATAATTACGACGCAAGTCATTTTCCAAGAAGAATTGGAAGTCTGGGTATAGGACCTTGAAGTTTTGGAAAACTTGATTGATCACTTCATTGATTAACGTCGTCTTATCGTAATACTG
>NZ_JBOEQF010000524.1:0-1229 GCF_050689315.1 Aerococcus sp. L_32 | reverse complement strand
AATACAGCTATTGCCTTAGAGTATATCCATACGTATTCTTTAATTCACGATGACCTACCAGCAATGGACAATGATGATTACCGCCGGGGTAAACCGACTAACCATAAAGCCTTTGATGAAGCGACAGCTATTCTTGCTGGCGACTCATTGCTAACGGATGCATTTGCCTTAATTGCAGCTGACTCAAAAATCGAAAATACAGAAACAAAATTAAAATTAATTGCGGAATTGTCAAAGGCAGCCGGTTCTAGCGGTATGATTGCCGGGCAAATCATGGATGTTGAGTCAGAAGGCAAGCAAATTAATTTGCATTCACTACAAAACATCCATAAGCACAAAACTGGTGAATTGATCCGCTATGCTATTTTTGCAGGGGGACAAATCGCTGAGGCTTCGAGTGAAGTTGTTGCCTTATTAGATGACTTCGCTTGGACATATGGGATTGCTTACCAAATCCAAAATGACTTGCAAGAAGTGATGTGGACGGATCAAGCGCGAGGTAAATTGAACCATTCAGATGCAGATCTAGATAAAAATACTTACCCGTCAATAATGGGTACTAATGGTGCCTTGACGGCATTATCTGATAAAATAGAATCATGTAAAAGTATATTAAATCAAATTCAGGCAATTCAACCAGCATTTGATGTAGAATTATTAGCTGGCTTCTTGAAATACTTAAATATTTAATTGAAAAAAGGGGTGAATTAATGGAGAAAGAAAGAGCGGATATTTTAGTTGTTCGCCAAGGATTAGCGGATTCGCGTGAAAAGGCCAAACGATTTATTATGGCGGCACAAATTTACACTGAAAAGGCCTTACGAGTGGATAAACCGGGTGAAAAGTTACCGGTAAAGACTCAATTGACTTTAAAAGGGGAAGATGTGCCATATGTATCTCGTGGGGGCTTTAAATTAGTTAAAGCCATGGAGTCTTTTGATATCGACTTTACCGAGAAGAAAGTGCTAGATATTGGCTCATCAACTGGTGGATTTACAGATGTTGCCTTACAAAATGGCGCCAGCATGTCTTACGCCCTAGACGTTGGAACCAATCAGCTTGACTGGAAACTACGTTCTGATGACCGGGTTGTGGTGATGGAACAAACAAATTTCCGTTATTCAAAGCCTGAAGACTTTGTAGCCGGACAACCAGATATCGCAACAATTGACGTATCCTTCATTTCATTAGATTTGATATTACCGCCTTTACGCCCTATTCTTCAAAGC
>NZ_JBOEQF010000523.1:0-1233 GCF_050689315.1 Aerococcus sp. L_32 | reverse complement strand
ATAGTTTTGTTTTTGGCAGAAAATGTGGAACCTGAAATGGGCAACTCTCCCACCATCACCTTGCCGATGGCAAAAAAGGACATTGCTTCCTATTTAGGAACGACACCTGAGACCATCAGTCGCAAATTTGGAGAATTGGAGAACCAGGGATTGATTCAACAGCTGTCTGGGAAAAGGATCAAGATTCAGGATTTAGATGATTTATTGCTTTACAGCGAATAATCGGACACACTTTTTTGTACACGTTGGTGTTCTGTCGCTCTTCATTAACAATGGGACAGTACTCAGTGGGTCGGTTCTTCATTGAAGGTATGCGAACGAACAGTTTATGGATTGGGAAGTGGATCCGCGTTTCGCAAGCCTTGTCTCTGGCCCTGTTTATTGGCGCGATTGTAGTATGGTTTATACGCAGACAAGATTATCCACCAATTTCTTATTATTCTGATGGCAATAAGGGGCAGAAAAAGACTATTAAGATGGTGAATTGAGTAAAAAGATAAAAAGAAGTGCCGAACTTGATATGCGTCAATTTTCGTTTGCTAAAAGTGAGCTATATTACAGTTGTAAAGAGGAAAAGGCAGTGTTCATTAATCTGCTGCCGATAAAATAAAAATACATAAGGAGATAGGAATTATGGAAAAAGCTATATTGCAATTAGAAACGTTGTCTTGTCCAAGTTGTATGCAAAAAATTGAAGGTGCCGTGAAATCAGTTAACGGTGTTGATAAAGACAGCCTTAAAGTATTATTCAACTCCAGCAAAGTCAAAACCAATTTTGATTCAGCTGTCACTTCGATTGAAGAGATTCAAAAAGCTATCGAAAACGTAGGCTATCCTGTCCTTAAAACAAAAGTCAAGGCCGCTTAACAGAATATGTTTCTCGATTAAATAAATAATTAAAAAATATGCATAAGGAGAAGATAAATCATGAATAAGACAACTGGGCAATGGTTAGGATGGATTGGAATTCTTGTAGGGATAATCGCTTTCTTTTGGCAACCAGTATGGATGGGCGTAGCTGCAGTCGTTCTAGGAATCATCGGGCTATTTTCCCCACAGAAAGGACTCAACTGGGCAGCGATTATTATTGGGGCAATTGCGTTAGCCCTGCCACTTTTATAATCAGAAAATGTAATAACAGTGATAATAGGCAAAGAATACCTGTTATGATGAAAATTTTTAATAAACTAATTAGTGAAGGATAACTATAAAGAATAAAGACGGCTTTATCGT
>NZ_JBOEQF010000522.1:0-1234 GCF_050689315.1 Aerococcus sp. L_32 | reverse complement strand
GCGATAAAGCCGTCTTTATTCTTTATAGTTATCCTTCACTAATTAGTTTATTAAAAATTTTCATCATAACAGGTCTTCTTTGCCTATTATCGCTGTTATTACATTTTCTGATTATAAAAGTGGCAGGACTAACGCAATTGCCCCAATAATAATCGCTGTCCAGTTGAGTCCTTTCTGTGGGGAAAATAGCCCGATGATTCCTAGAACGACTGCAGCTACTCCCATCCATACTGGTTGCCAAAAGAAAGCGATTATCCCTACAAGAATTCCAATCCATCCTAACCATTGCCCAGTTGTATTACTCATGATTTATCTTCTCCTTATGCATATTTTTTAATTATTTATTTAATCGAGAAACATATTCTGTTAAGCGGCCTTGACTTTTGTTTTAAGGACCGGATAGCCTACGTTTTCGATAGCTTTTTGAATCTCTTCAATCGAAGTGACAGCTGAATCAAAATCGACTTTGACTTTGCTGGAGTTGAATAATACTTTAAGGCTGTCTTTATCAACACCGTTAACTGATTTCACGGCACCTTCAATTTTTTGCATACAACTTGGACAAGACAACGTTTCTAATTGTAATATAGCTTTTTCCATAATTCCTATCTCCTTTATGTGTGTTTATTTTATCGGCAGCAGATTAATGAATACTGCCTTTTCCTCTTTACAACTGTAATATAGCTCACTTTTAGCAAACGAAAATTGACGCATATCAAGTTCGGCACTTCTTTCTATCTTTTTGCTCAATTCACCATCTTAATAGTCTTTTTCTACCCCTTATTGTCATCAGAATAATAAGAAATTGGTGGATAATCTTGTCTGCGTATAAACCATACTACAATCGCGCCAATAAACAGGGTCAGAGACAAGGCTTGTGAAAAGCGGATCCACTCGCCAATCCATAAACTGTTCGTTCGCATACCTTCAATGAAGAACCGACCCACTGAGTTCTGTCCCATTGTTAATGAAGAGCAACAGAACACCAACGTGTACAAAAAAGTGTGTCCGATTATTCGCTGTAAAGCAATAAATCATCTAAATCCTGAATCTTAATCCTTTTCCCAGACAGCTGTTGAATCAATCCCTCATTCTCCAATTCTCCAAATTTGCGACTGATGGTCTCAGGTGTCGTTCCTAAATAGGAAGCAATGTCCTTTTTTGCCATCGGCAGGGTGATGGTGGGAGAGTTGCCCATTTCAGGTTCCACATTTTCTGCCAAAAACAAAACTAA
>NZ_JBOEQF010000521.1:0-1237 GCF_050689315.1 Aerococcus sp. L_32 | reverse complement strand
CAGAATAAACGACTGAATAGGTCACCTATAGGAGTTATTTAAAGATGGAAAGATTACAAAAAGTGATGGCACACGCAGGTGTTGCCTCGAGACGAGAGTCTGAAAAATTGATTGCCGCAGGACGCGTGAAAGTCAACGGTGAGGTTGTCAGAGAGCTGGGCCATAAAGTATCCAACACTGACCGCATTGAAGTAGACCAAGTACCTATATATAAAGAAGAACCAGTGTACTACGTATTCTACAAGCCAACTGGCGTGATTTCTGCAGTGAAAGATGATAAAGACCGGAAAGTGGTGACTGACTTTTTCCCAGGAATTGAACAACGGATTTATCCAGTAGGACGGTTAGACTACAATACCTCAGGATTATTGTTATTAACTAACGACGGTGAATTCGCCAATACCTTGATGCACCCTCGCTATGAAATCAACAAAGTCTATGTGGCTAAAGTTGAAGGTGTCATTACCGGAGAAGAACGTAAGCAATTAGAGCGAGGTGTTGAAATTGACGGTGTGAAAACTGCCCCAGCACAAGCGAAAATTCTTTCTGTTGATAAGGACAAAAAGACCACCATTATCGAGTTGGTTATCCATGAGGGGCGTAACCGCCAAGTCCGTAAAATGTTAGAAGCAGTGGGTCATCCGGTAGCCAAGTTGAAACGTGAACGTTACGGCTTTTTAGACCTTAAAGGTTTGAAACCAGGAGACAGCAGAACCTTACTAAAACACGAAATCGAAGAATTATTGGCGAATGCCAAGAAAAAGTAAGCGTCCTACTTGAAAAAAGTAAGATACTTGCTATAATAGGTATTGTAATCAAATAAATTTGAAGCAATCTTCAGGGCAGGGTGAAATTCCCGATCGGCGGTAAAGTCCGCGACTCCCATTTGGGACTGATCTAGTGAAATTCTAGAACCGACTGTAAAGTCAGGATGGAAGAAGATGGGCGGACTATGTCTGTTTGCCTATACTCTTTTTACCTTGAAGGTGGAAAGAGTTTTTTTATTTCCACTTTTGAGTGCCAACCCCATGAAGTAGAAAAGGAGAGAAATTCACATGGGAAAAAATCACACTAAAGAAATCGTATTGGTCGCAATTGTCGGGGCACTATCATTCATATTGATGTTTATTGGTTTTCCAATCATCCCGGCCTTACCTTACTTAAAGGTAGACTTTTCACTTGTACCAATCTTACTCGTCGCATTCATTTCAGGACCTAAAAAAGCAGTTGCTGCCAG
>NZ_JBOEQF010000520.1:0-1238 GCF_050689315.1 Aerococcus sp. L_32 | reverse complement strand
GTTGGGATGGAAGCCAACTATGCGCCCTTCAACTGGTCGCAAACATCTGACGCGGACGGTGCAGTCCCTATTTCAAACTCTGACGGTGAATATGCAAACGGTTATGACGTACAAATCGCTAAACGTCTAGCTGATTCACTAGGTTTAGAACTTGAAATTGTTAAGTTAGAGTGGGACGGTCTACCACCTGCACTTGAATCTGGCATGATTGACGTGATTATTGCCGGTATGTCACCAACACCAGAACGTCTACAACAAATGGACTTCTCAAATTCTTACTATTCTTCAGATATCGTTCTTGTGACTATGGCTGACAGTGAATACGCAGATGCTACATCTCTAGAAGATTTCGCTGGCACAACTGTTACTGGTCAATTAAATACATTCCATTATGATTTAATTCCGCAAATTACTGACGTAACCCAAGCCACTGCCTTAGATTCATTCCCAACGATGATTACTGCTTTAACTGCTGGTTCAGTTGACGCCTATGTATCTGAAAAACCAGGTGCCATGGCTGCTGTAGCTGCTAACCCTGACTTAACATACGTTGAGTTTGCTGAGGGCCAAGGCTTTAACTTAGGTGAAGTCACTTCTGATATTGCTGTTGCAACCAGAAAAGATTCTCCATTAACAGACATTATGAACCAAGCCTTAGCAACTATTCCAACCGCTGACCGTGACCAATTAATGGAAGATATGGTGAACTTGAACGAGCGCGGTGAAAGTGCTGGTTTCTGGTCTGAAGTTGCGGGCATTTGGGATACTTACGGTTCCCAATTCCTAACTGGTGCTGGCAACACTATGTTTATCGCGTTAAGCTCGACAATTATGGGATTTGTCATTGGTTTATTGATTGCTATCTACCGTTCATTAATCGTTCGTCGCGATCAAAAACCAGTTGCCTACTTCTTCTATAAATTATTCGACTTTGTGATTGCTGCCTACATTGAAATCTTCCGTGGTACACCAATGATGGTACAAGCTATGATGATTTTCTATGGTTCAAGACTATTCTTCAATTTCCAAATGTCTACTATGTTTGCAGCCTTACTAATTGTGTCGATTAATACTGGTGCTTATCTTGCCGAAGTGATCCGTGGTGGGATTACCTCAGTGGATAAAGGCCAAACTGAGGCCGCTCGTGCCATTGGTATGAACCACTACCAAACAATGACGACAATCGTTTTGCCACAAGCTATTCGGTCAATCTTACCTGCTTTAGGTAACGAATTTGT
>NZ_JBOEQF010000519.1:0-1244 GCF_050689315.1 Aerococcus sp. L_32 | reverse complement strand
GATTTTTTGTATAGTAAATCAATGACTTTAGCTGTTAATTCCTTGCCTTGACGGTCCCAAACTTTATGCCAGTGGAAGTGGTTAATACCAGCAAATTGGTAGAACAAGTCTTCCTGGTCAACATCCAACTGCCCGGCAATATCCATACAGTGGGTAATCGGCACATTACATAAACCAATTGTCCGCTTCCAACCGAATTGTTTAATCGCTGCTTCAGTGACCATCCCCGCTGGATTGGTAAAGTTAATCAACCAAGCATCCGGACATTGTACTTTCATATCTTCAATAATTTGGCCAATAATTGGGATTGTTCTAAAGGCCTTCAATATCCCACCAGCACCATTTGTTTCTTGTCCTAGGATGCCATGAGATAAAGGAATTCGCTCATCTTTCACACGAGCATCCAGTAAACCTACACGGAATTGTGTCGTTACAAAGTCCGCATCTTTCAAAGCATTAAACCGGTCTAAGGTTAAAGTAACCTTCCAATCTAGACCAGCCGCTTTCACCATTCGCTTAGCCATTTCACCAACAATATTTAATTTTTCTTGCCCTGCCTCAATATCCACTAAGACAATCTCTTCAATTGGCATTTCATCTTTACGTTTAATATACCCTTCAATCAATTCTGGTGTATACGAAGAACCGCCACCAATTGTGACAATTTTTAAACCTTTAGCCATCCTGTGTAACCTCCTATATTTTGATCACCTTCATCATATTCGATATTGTAACCCTTTACAATATGGATAAATCAAATAGTAAGGCTAAACACAAAGTAAGCCCAACTAATCTGAAATCTTGTGTCACTCTTACACAAAATATGCTATTATTTGTAAAAAGGGGGTACCGCCATGTTGCTGATTGAACAAATGAAAACCACTCACTTTTCCCATGCTGAACAATCCTTAGTACAATACATGATTGAACATCCGGAAAAACTCGACCAATTAACGACTACACATTTCGCAGAAATCACCCATACCAATCCCACCAGTCTCATCCGGGTAGCCAAGAAACTGGGGTACAAAGGGTGGACGGATTTACGCACCGCCTACCTAGACGAATGGTTGTATTTAAACAGCCACTACAATACCATTGACGCCAACCGTCCTTTTGCCAAAAACGATTCCCTAGCCACTATCGCCAACAAGATGGCCAGTCTAGACCAAAACACCATCCAAGATACCTTATCTTTACTGGACTACCAGGAGATCCAAAAGGCCCAAGACATCCTGTTGAAG
>NZ_JBOEQF010000518.1:0-1244 GCF_050689315.1 Aerococcus sp. L_32 | reverse complement strand
AATTTTTTGTATAGTAAATCAATGACTTTAGCTGTTAATTCCTTGCCTTGACGGTCCCAAACTTTATGCCAGTGGAAGTGGTTAATACCAGCAAATTGGTAGAACAAGTCTTCCTGTTCAACATCCAACTGCCCAGCAATATCCATACAGTGGGTAATCGGCACATTACATAAACCAATTGTCCGCTTCCAACCGAATTGTTTAATCGCTGCTTCAGTGACCATCCCAGCTGGATTGGTAAAGTTAATCAACCAAGCATCCGGACATTGTACTTTCATATCTTCAATAATTTGACCGATAATCGGAATGGTTCTAAAGGCCTTCAACATCCCACCAGCACCATTAGTTTCTTGACCTAAAATCCCGTGAGATAAAGGAATACGTTCATCCTTCACCCGTGCATCCAGCAAGCCCACACGAAATTGCGTTGTGACAAAGTCCGCATCTTTCAAGGCATTGAACCGGTCTAAAGTTAAGGTAACCTTCCAGTCTAAACCAGCAGCCTTCACCATTCGCTTAGCCATTTCCCCAACAATATTTAATTTTTCCTGCCCTGCCTCAATATCCACTAAGACAATCTCATCAATTGGCATCTCATCTTTACGTTTAATGTAACCCTCAATTAACTCCGGTGTATACGAAGAACCGCCACCGATTGTGACAATTTTTAACCCTTTAGCCATCCTGTGTAACCTCCTATAATGTGATTACCCTCATCATATTCGAAATTGTAACCCTTTACAACATGAACAAATCAAATAGTAAGGCCAAACACAAATTAAGCCCATCTAATTGAAATTCTTGTGTCACCCTTACACAAAATATGCTATTATCTGTAAAAAGGGGGCACCGTTATGTTGCTAATTGAACAAATGAAAACCACTCACTTTTCCCACGCTGAACAATCCTTAGTGCAATACATGATTGAACATCCAGAAAAACTCGACCAATTAACGACTACGCATCTCGCAGAAATTACCCATACCAATCCAACCAGTCTCATCCGGGTAGCCAAGAAACTGGGTTACAAAGGTTGGACGGATTTACGCACCGCCTACCTAGACGAATGGTTGTATTTAAATAGCCACTACAATGCCATTGACGCCAACCGTCCTTTCGCCAAAAACGATTCCCTTGCAACTATCGCCAACAAGATGGCCAGTCTAGACCAAAACACCATCCAAGATACCTTATCTTTACTGGACTACCAGGAGATCCAAAAGGCCCAGGACATCTTGTTGAAA
>NZ_JBOEQF010000517.1:0-1244 GCF_050689315.1 Aerococcus sp. L_32 | reverse complement strand
GATTTGTTGGGCAATTGAACCAACGGCTACACGCATCGTTGTTTCACGAGCAGATGAACGCTCTAAAACGTTACGTAAATCTTTAAAACCGTATTTGATTCCACCAACTAAGTCAGCATGCCCCGGACGTGGATGATGTACAGTACGACGTTTTTTGATACCGTCTTCTACATCTTCTGCACTCATAATTTCAGTCCATTTTTTAAAGTCTCTATTTTCAACAATCAAAGTAATTGGTGAACCTAAAGTTAATCCATGGCGAACACCTGAAGTAATACGCACTTGGTCTTTCTCAATTTTCATACGATTACCTGCACCATAGCCCATTTGACGGCGAGCAAGATTCTCGTTGATTTTATCTATATCGATTGGTAAGTTTGCTGGAACGCCTTCAATGATCGCAGTTTCTAAGGGACCATGTGATTCGCCAGCTGTAATGAAACGTAGCATGTACTGTTTCCTCCTAATTTTCAATTTCTCTTATTCATTTTAGCCTTTATTTCCAATAGGGGCAATTATATTTGTACAAAAATTAGAAAATAATGAAGTTTCCATCGAATAATCTAATATAATGTATCATTTTTGGAAAAAGAAAAGTGCTGACCAAGCTATGAAAGCTCAGTCAACACTTTTTAAATGTCCGAATAATAGATTTTAGTGACTCAGGTTAAGCAAGATTAGATAGTTGTAGTTGCGCCGTTATAAACGATACCACGACGAGCATCAACTGTTACTAATTGGCCGTTTTCAATTGAAGAAGTTGCGTTTTCTGCACCTACAACAACTGGAATTCCATTTTCTACACCTAATACAGCTGCATGGCTTGTTAATCCACCTTTTTCAACAACTACTGCTGCAGCGTTTTTAATTGCTTCATTGTAGTCGTTGTCAGTTGATTTCACAACTAATACAGAGTTAGCTTTTACGTTAGCTACTGCATCTGCTGCGTTGTCTACAACTACTGCATGACCAACAACAGATTTCTCACCGATACCTGAACCTGATACTAATTTTTCACCAATAACTTGAATTTTCATCAAGTTAGTAGTACCTTTTTCACCAACTGGTACACCAGCAGAGATAATAATTGTATCACCATCCTGAGCGTAGCCAGATTCTTTCGCTACAGTACCTGCTAATGACATCATTTCGTCAGTTGAAGCTGGTTTTTCAACAACAAATGGTTCTACACCCCATGCTAAAACTAATTTACGTGCTTGGCTTTCAGAGAAAGTTAAAGCGAT
>NZ_JBOEQF010000516.1:0-1257 GCF_050689315.1 Aerococcus sp. L_32 | reverse complement strand
CTAGGCCAAAACAAAAAAGTAGTCGTTGTTATTCCAGATGATGGTAGACGATTTGTTGCTGAAGGTGCTTTCGACTTCAATACAATCAATTAACAGAAGTAATTGAGTGAATAAACATTATTAAAAGTGAAAGAAGGCTTTTATGAAGGAAGCAAAAGAACATCTTGAGGGTCAACATGAGACGGTTGAACCGGAACAAATTCAACATTTGAGTAAAATGTTTAAGGCTTTGGGGGATCCAACAAGATTACGCATACTATATTTATTGGGTGAAGGCGAAATGATGGCTACTAAGATTTCTGAAGAATTAGGTTTGGAACAATCAGCAGTGTCCCATCAATTAAAGAAATTGTTTGAATTGCGGCTAGTAAAGAAACGTAAGGAAAGAAATACGGTCATTTACAGCCAGGCAGACAGCCATGTCCTGCAAATTTTAACGGATGCCTTTACGCATATTAAAGAAGAGGATGACCAATAATTGAAAGCATAAGCGGTTCCTACCATAATAAGGTTTTCTTTAACCTGAAAATTTGTTACAATGCTTGTGTTTTCGTATTCTCATAGAGAGACGACAGTTTATCCGAAAAAACTGTTCTGATAGAAATTGTCGACAAGGGTCGCTTGCTTTTTTGGCAGAAAGTTGGCAATATAGATAAGTATCGAATTGACTAGAGGATAACGATAGATAAAGTAAGGAGTGTATATAGTGACTGAAGAAAATAATCAACATCAAGCTACTGATGCGACTGAAGGGTTGAACGACCAACTACTTGTCCGTCGTGAAAAAATGGCTGAGTTAGAAGAAAGCGGCTATAACCCATTTGCTTCAGGGTTTGAACGTAACGCAGTAGCAGCTGATTTACACAAAAAATATGAGGCTTATGACAAAGAGCAATTAGCTGAAATGGATGATGTCGTAGCCATTGCCGGTCGTTTAGTAACGAAACGTGGTAAGGGTAAAGCTGGTTTTGGGAACATCCAAGACATGTCAGGTAACATTCAAATCTACGTGCGTCGTGACCACATCGATGAAGAGGATTACGACCACTTATGGAAGAAAGCTGACTTAGGGGATATCGTTGGTGTTGAAGGTACTTTAATGCGTACAAATACTGGTGAATTATCTGTTAAAGCGACGAAATTCGTCCACCTAACAAAAGCTTTACGTCCATTACCGGATAAATACCATGGTTTAACAGACGTAGAACAAATCTACCGTCACCGTTACCTAGATCTAATTGCCAACCGTGAATCATT
>NZ_JBOEQF010000515.1:0-1258 GCF_050689315.1 Aerococcus sp. L_32 | reverse complement strand
CGGAAATTATCTTCGAAGCCAACATGGTCTACGCTCATCACATTACCGTGAATCACCACCACATGACGGTCCGCCAAATACTGATAGAAGGCCTCAATATCCACACCTTCTTTAAGCTGACAATTGATAAAATAACCACCTGTTGGTACCGCAAAATCAATATATTCTGATGGAATTTCGCTTAACTTGTCGACCATAAGCTGGAATTTCTGACCGTAATAGTCTTTCAAAAAAGCCACATGGCCTTCAAAGTCGTATTCTTTGATAAAGCCCAGTAAGACTCGTTGCCAATAGTTGTTGGTATGGGAGTCTGCCACTTGTTTTAAGACGATCACTTTTTCAAGAATGTCACTTGAAGCAATCAGAAAGCCTAAACGCGTACTAGGTGCGAGGATTTTTGAAAAAGAACCCACATAGATCACGCGACCATCCTCATCGAGCGACTTAATGCGCGGAATCATTTCGCCTGTATACTGCAATTCGCCGTATGGATCGTCTTCTATGATAACGACGTCGTATTTTTTAGCTAGTGCATAGATGGCCTTACGCTCTTCTAAAGTAAGACTTGTGCCTAAAGGATTTTGGAAGTTCGGAATTAAGTACAGCAATTTAATCCGTTTATCCACATCTTCACTAAGTCTTTTTTCTAAATAATCAAAATCGATATTAGCGCTTGCGGTCTTCGGAATTCCTTCTGGTATAGCGCCATTTGATTTGATAGAAGTCACTGCTCCGTGAAAGGTTTGCGCCTCACATAAAACAATATCCCCTTCATTACAAAATAACTTGACCGATAATGCGATTCCTTGGGTAGCACCGGAAGTGATAATCAAATCTTCTGCTGTTTGTAACTGGATTGTTTTCGCTAATCTTTCTTTTAAAACTTCTCGTAGTTCTGGGACGCCTTCCGTTTGGCCATATTGTAAATAAGAATCTGGCTCTTCATTCTCATAAAGATTGTCAGATATCTGTCTCAATGTATCTATTGGGTAGGCATCTTTTGACGGATAACCAAACGAGAAAGAAATTGTGTCGGGATCTGTCCCTGCTTTCTTGGCGTTCTCTCTTAAGGGAGACGTCTGAAGTCCGATAGTTCGTTTCGCAAAATTGTTTGTCATTGAAATACTCCTTTTCCGAATCTTTCCTAGCTTTTGTCCTTATATTTACGCTGATTAAAAAATAAAAAAGCCCCTCCACCATACGTTATCCGTACAATGAAGGGACGAAAATACTTTTCGTGTTACCACCCAAATTTATG
>NZ_JBOEQF010000514.1:0-1260 GCF_050689315.1 Aerococcus sp. L_32 | reverse complement strand
AAGTGGTGGCCGATAATTTCTAAGGTCCCATTCTCATTGGCAAAGTTAAAGAAGAAGGAAACCCCGAAGATCATCATAAATAATTCAACTGGCCACAGGGCAAAAATTTCATCGGGACTAAGTCCAATCATGAAAGAACCTAGTATGTAAGCAAAGACGACCCCAACTATCCCTGCATTGACATCAAATTTTTCCCCTAAGAAGATAGCTAGTATAATTGCGCCTATGATTAACAACATATAAGTCATTCGTTTCCCTCATTTCGTTTCGTCTTTTTAATTCTTAAATTAATTCATGTATTTCAACATATTCTCTGGTGCGTATGCACTATCTCTTTGGTTGACTTCATCTAAACCAATAAAGTCGTTGAATTCGTCAAATGTAATCATCTTGTCCTGGTAGTTTTCGGTTGTGCCTTCATCTAACAAGGTTTGTAGTAGGTTCTTTTCTGTATAGGCTTGGGCGTAAGTTAAAGCCGTTGGATATACGATAATATTGAAACCTAATTTTTCTAGTTCAGCGGTCTTAGTTAATGGTGTTAACCCACCTTCAATCATGTTCGCCATCATAAAGGTGTCTGGGAAGGCTTCGTGAATTTCTTCAAATTCTTCAAAGCTTCGTGGTGATTCGATAAAGATTAAATCAGCCCCAGCAGCCTTATAGCGACGGCTACGTTCAATAGCTTCTTCTAGGTCATAAACGGTTCTTGCATCTGTTCTTGACATGATTAAGAAATCATCGTTTTTACGAGCTGCTACTGCCACCTTGATTTTTTCTTCTAGGGTTTCAGTTGGTTCAACCATTTTCCCAGACATGTGCCCGCAACGTTTGGGCCAAACCTGGTCTTCAATGAAGATGCCAGCTGCACCAATAGCTTCGTAATTTTCAACCGTCCGGCGTACATTTTCCAAGTCACCGTATCCAGTGTCTGAATCGGCGAATACCGGAATATCAACGGCATTGATGATGTCCCGAGTGCGCTCTAGGGACTTACCAAAATCTGTTACCCCGCGGTCTGGCATGGCAAAGGCTGAAGCAGAGGTTGCATAACCGGCTGAGAAGACCGCATCAAAACCTAGTTTTTCAGCGATCTTTGCTGCTAAGGCATCCGGTGCTACAGGTAGCTGTAACGCCTTACCTGAATAAATATGATTTTTAAATTGCTTACGCATTCTTTCGTTTTTTAACATAGCTACCTTCCTTTACTTCAATAAATCTGCCATGGCGGTTTCAAGTGCTTTGTGAGCGGCTAAGGCTAAA
>NZ_JBOEQF010000513.1:0-1262 GCF_050689315.1 Aerococcus sp. L_32 | reverse complement strand
TGGCCTTCGTGGTGGCCGTGCAGCTGTGACAACCCATGACCGTGCAGTCTTATTAGATGCCGTTCTAGATGGGCGGATCAATCCAGGTAAGGTCTTCAACATGTCCTTTGATTTAGATGATGTGCAAGAAGCTTATACAGCAATGGACGAACGCCGTGCCATTAAATCATTACTAGTTATTTCTGACTAACTAAATGACCATTCCCCCAATGATTCACCAGTGACAGATGCGGAAGCTTTCGCAAGTATGGAAAAAGACTTTGATCTTGTTATATTTGGGCCAGGTGAAGATAAATTACCACATTAATAAAACGAGTATGTATCTGCTGAAGATTACTTAAGTAAAATTGATTTGGTCAAAAACGTGATTAAAGCCTATTTAACATAATAAATGTTGTTAGCCGGAAGTGAATAGCTTCCGGGTTTTTCTTGCATGGGTCTTATTTCTAGAAATCACCAGCTAGAAACCATCTTTCTTTTTGCCAAATTAAGGGTATAATGAAATAAAATAGTGAACAAAGGGTGAGTGTATGATTTTATCAGGGAAGAAAATTGCTGAAGAGCAAGGAACGGGCATTAAAATAACGCCATTTAATGAAAGGCAGGTTAATCCCAATTCTTATAACTTGAGACTTTCAAATGAATTGGCTTATTATGAAGATGACGTGTTGGATATGAAGAAAAAACCAACCTTGAAATCGATTCAAATTCCTGAAGAAGGTTATTTATTAGAACCAGGCAAATTGTACTTAGGCCGGACAGTGGAATATACTGAAACAGATAAATATGTGCCTATGTTAGAAGGGCGTTCTTCAATTGGTCGATTAGGTTTATATATCCATGTAACCGCTGGTTTCGGAGATGTTGGTTTCTCAGGTTACTGGACCTTAGAAATGCACTGCTTACAACCAATCCGTATCTATCCCAATGTTGAAATTTGTCAGATCTACTATCATACAATTAATGGTGAATATGATTTATATTCTTCTGGAAAATATGCTAACAACCAAGGGATTCAAGAATCCCGTTTATACCAAGACTTTATCAAATAAAGTGCCAGTCCAATTATGAATATTTTGTGAAGAAAAGCCATGAATATGGCTTTTTTTGTGAAAGCAAGTTTACTTTGACCAAATTTGACTTTGAATAGGCTATAATATATTTGTAGTTAAGGAGTGTAGAATCTGAGAAGGATGTCAGGTCTAAATAACTTATATATTTTTGACAAAATGAGTAGGAGTGAATATATGAGCAAAAATAGA
>NZ_JBOEQF010000512.1:0-1269 GCF_050689315.1 Aerococcus sp. L_32 | reverse complement strand
AAATGGTGTTTCACCGGCTGCCTTGATTTCATCCACAAGTTGGACAAATTCATCCCATGTTTCAGGCGCTTTTAACCCTAATGCTTCAAATTTTGTCTTATTGTAATATATACCTGATACATTCGCTGTTAAGGGCACATTGTATACCTTGCCGTTAATGGCATATTTATCAGCGTATTGATTTTTTAAATTATCTAGATAGTCTTGACCAGTCATATCATAGAAGAAACCAGCATTTGCCCATTCTTGGAAGTCAATATTTTGTGGATATAAGTTGATAACATCTGGAACGTCACCTGATAGCATTCTCGTTTTTATGACAGTACCAGCATCCGGTACACTCGTCATTTGCACATCTATATCCGGATGTAATTTTTCAAAATCTTGAATAATTTCTTCTATAGTACCCTCCATCTCCTTCTTTTGATTAAAAAATTCAATGACCGTTTTGCCATTCGTACTTGTTTCTTCAGTATTACCGCATGCAGCTAACGCAAGCACACTGGCAGAGGCGATAACCAAATAACGGAGCTTTTTAAACGTTTTCATGCCACTTTCCTCCTAATTCATTGCTTTAAAATGATAACGGTGCGAAACAAAATCTTCTGTCATTGGCGCTTCATACCATCCCATCCACTCCAATTCGCTACCCGTAAAAACTTCTTTACTAGCCACATTTTCATAGATTTTATCTGATTGAAGTCCATGTAGTTTCACTTGATGAATCGATGCTTGGGCTGTATTCAATACCCCAAAAGTAAAAACTAATATTTCAGATTTGTCTTCATTGGTAAACATCCATGCCGTTTCGTTACCTTCAAAAGGACTTTCTAAACGAGTGAAATCACCGTATTGTACGAGTGGTCGGATCTCTTTATAAGCGGCGACTTGTGTTTTGACTAATTCTTTTTCTGCCGGACTTAGTTGCGTTAAATCTAACTCATAGCCCAATACACCACTCATTGCTACGTCACCGCGGGTATCAAACGGTGTAATACGCCCTGTTTGATGATTGGGTACTGCGGATACATGTGATGTCATCAATGAAGTTGGATAAAATAAGGATGTCCCGTATTGGATATTTAACCGTGCAATGGCATCTGTATTATCACTCGTCCATGATTGAGGCATGTAATATGCGAAACCAACATCAAAACGACCACCACCACCTGAACAACCTTCCCATAAAATATCAGGGTATTTTGTTGTTAAGTGTTCTAGCATTTCATACAAACCTAAAGTATATCGATGTAAGACTTCACCCTGTTT
>NZ_JBOEQF010000511.1:0-1269 GCF_050689315.1 Aerococcus sp. L_32 | reverse complement strand
CAACAGGGCGAAGTCTTACATCGATATACTTTAGGTTTGTATGAAATGCTAGAACATTTAACAACAAAATATCCTGATATTTTATGGGAAGGCTGTTCAGGTGGTGGTGGTCGTTTTGATGTTGGTTTCGCATATTATATGCCCCAATCATGGACGAGTGATAATACAGATGCCGTTGCACGGTTAAATATCCAATACGGAACATCCTTATTTTATCCAACTTCCTTGATTACATCACATGTATCCGCAGTACCCAATCATCAAACAGGGCGAATTACACCGTTTGATACCCGCGGTGACGTAGCAATGAGTGGCGTATTGGGCTATGAGTTAGATTTAACGCAACTAAGTCCGGCAGAAAAAGACTTAGTCAAATCACAAGTCGCCGTTTATAAAGAGATCCGACCACTCGTACAATACGGTGATTTCACTCGTTTAGAAAGTCCTTTTGAAGGTAACGCAACGGCATGGATGTTTACCAATGAAGACAAATCTGAAATATTAGTTTTTACTTTTGGGGTATTGAATACAGCCCAAGCATCGATTCATCAAGTGAAATTACATGGACTTCAATCAGATAAAATCTATGAAAATGTGACTAGTAAAGAAGTTTTTACGGGTAGTGAATTGGAGTGGATGGGATGGTATGAAGCGCCAATGACAGAAGATTTTGTTTCGCACCGTTATCATTTTAAAGCAATGAATTAGGAGGAAAGTGGCATGGAAAGGTTTAAAAAGCTCCGTTATTTGGGTATTGCCTCTGCCAGTGTGCTTGCGTTAGCTGCATGCGGTAATACTGAAGAAACAAGTACGAATGGCAAAACGGTCATTGAATTTTTTAATCAAAAGAAGGAGATGGAGGGTACTCTAGAAGAAATTATTCAAGATTTTGAAAAATCACATCCGGATATAGATGTGCAAATGACGAGTGTACCGGATGCTGGTACTGTCTTAAAAACAAGAATGCTATCAGGTGACGTTCCTGATGTTATCAACTTATATCCACAAAATATTGACTTCCAAGAATGGGCAAATGCTGGTTTCTTCTATGATATGACTGGTCAAGATTATCTAGATAATTTAAAAAATCAATACGCTGATAAGTATGCCATTAACGGCAAGGTATACAATGTGCCCTTAACAGCTAATGTATCAGGCATATATTACAATAAGACAAAATTTGAAGCCTTAGGGTTAAAAGCACCTGAAACATGGGATGAATTTGTCCAACTTGTGGATGACATCAGGGCAGCTGGTGAAACACCATTC
>NZ_JBOEQF010000510.1:0-1287 GCF_050689315.1 Aerococcus sp. L_32 | reverse complement strand
TGTGCTGTGCCTAATTCTGAAACCGGCATCAAGAGATAGAAATTAGCCTTTCCTTCTGGTGCACGTGTCTCATCAACTTGAGAAGGAACGTGAAGGTATATTGATGGATTGTCAATCAAACGTCCGTCAAAAATGCGTGCCATGTTATCATCTAAATCTTCTGAGATGATAAAGTTATGGGTCTTCAAATCTTTAAACGTACCATCTACGCCCCAGTAAAATATTAAACAAGAGCAAGAATAATCCATTTGGTCTATCTTCTTGGCTGTATATTTACCCCGGTTTAAATCGCCATCTATTAAATGTTTCATCGTATACGGGAAATCAGCATTTGAAATGACTCTCTTACTAGGAATAAAGTGCCCTCCAACTTGTAGACCATTCACTTGCTGTTCATCGATTAAAATCTTATCCACTGGTGTATTATAATGAATGACACCCCCTAATTCTTCAAACAATTGAGCAAAACCTTTAGCTACGGTGTGCATGCCACCTTTGACATAATGAATGCCATATAATAGTTCAATCATCGGAATCATATTATAAAGCGAAGGTCCATTTTTAGGAGAAACGCCTATATAAAGTGTTTGAAAAGCCATTAACTGCTGAATATCTTTATTTGGAATAAATTTCGCCATCATATGTTCTGCACTATCAAATGTTTTTAATTTAAGTGCATTAATCAACATAGAAGGATTGTATATATCCGATTTATGTCTAAATGGTCGCCTAATAAAATGGTCCATAGCCACTTGATATCGTTGGTACATCTCTGCAAGGTATTGAAGAAAACCAAGTGCGGTTTGGGGATCTTTTGACTCCATTAAAGCCATTAAATCAGTCAAATCATTACTCACGCTATAGTGGCGATAAGGGTCTCCTTTAAAAAAAACATCATACATCGGGGTTAATTTCTGCATAGGGATGTAGTCTTCTGGGTCCCGACCAGTTAATGTAAACAACTCTCTATATGCTTCTGGCCACATGACAATCGTTGGACCTACATCAAAGGTATAGCTATCTACTGCCATCTGGTTCATCTTACCGCCCGGCAACGATTCTTTCTCAAAGATTTCAACTTGGTATCCTGCATGCTGCAAGCGGATAGCTGCAGATAAACCACCTATCCCTGCCCCAATGATTGTAATTCTTTCTTTACTTGTCATGTTATTGGTCCCCTTTTTATAGATCCATTTTATTATTTTATCACTTGATAAGTTTATTAATAACAGATTACCATTTAAGGTATGACTTATCAAGTATAGGAGATTTATGCATGGCTTTTTT
>NZ_JBOEQF010000509.1:0-1289 GCF_050689315.1 Aerococcus sp. L_32 | reverse complement strand
CCCTTTAATAATTCTCGAATAATTAAAACCTTCCATTTATTCCCAATTAGATCGACCGTTGTCGCTACTGGACATACCGGTAATTCTTCTTTCGCTAACATGATTTCACCTCAATCGACTTTCTATTACAAGTATCATACCAGAAATTTGCCTGATGATTATTGTAAAAAGACTACAGACATTGATTTTGTGAACTCTTGACGAGAAATAATTTTATCTATTTTACATTTTGTAAATAAAAGAACGATAATCATTGCAGTTTAGAATGACGGCCGATATAATGTAAGGCAATATGGGAAAGAATAGATACTTTTGGGAGAAATATAAATAATGAAGAAAAAGAATATTAACTGGTTACGTTTGTTGGCTTACTTGGCTTTACTGATAATATTTATCTTGTTATCACCATTCATTTTAGTTGTTGCGCCTATTCTGGCCTTGTTTTTCTACAAGATTAAGCCAAATAATCAATGGTTGAGAAACAGCTTGATTGCCTCAGCAGCTGCATTAATCGGTACGATTGTCATCTTTTCAATAGACACAGGTGAAACCGAAGCCGATCAAACCGACCTTCAACCACAAGAACAAGTCATAACCTCAGATCAAGATGCTGATGAGAATTCCGCTGATGATTCTGAATCAGCGGCCGAAGAAGCGGCTGCTAAGTCCGCTAAAGATGCGTCACAAAAATCCTCCAAGGAATCTTATGACAAAAAATTAGCCGCTGAATCAAGTGCACGCCAAGCCTCTTCTATGAAACGTGCTGAATCAGAGTCTAAAGAAAAGGCAGCAACTGAATCTAAAGCAAAAGCCGAAAGTGAAATTGCCAGCCAAGCAAGCGCTGAATTCACAAAAGTACGTACAGTACCTGCTGGGCAAACTTATATAGAAATTAACAATAATATCCCTTACTTTACAGATGCGGATATTACATCGACTGAATCCTACGAATCATATGGTGAACTGGATAGTTTAGGTCGGGTAACCGCCGCAAACGCTGTCCTCGGGGTCGAACTGATGCCTACTACAGAACGTGGTGATATTTCAGATATCAAACCCACTGGCTGGCAACAAGCCAAGTATGCCAACGTTTCTGGTGGTTGGTTGTATAACCGGTCTCACTTGATTGGCCACCAACTAACTGGTGAAGATGCCAATGCCCGTAATTTGATGACTGGTACTAGATGGTTTAATACTGAAGGGATGTTGCCATTTGAAAACTTTGTGGCTAACTATATTGAACAAACAGAAAACCATGTCCGCTACCGTGTTACACCAGCATTCGAAGG
>NZ_JBOEQF010000508.1:0-1291 GCF_050689315.1 Aerococcus sp. L_32 | reverse complement strand
TAGATGATGACTTTGCCTTCAATTATCAAAAGCCTACACACCAACAATTAGTACCCACAAAAGTATCGTGACATTTCAATAAGATGTACTCAAAAAGCGAGCCGTTTAGATTAAAACGACTCGCTTTTTTGTTGCACATACGTGCTTATTCAAATTCACCTTTCACAAATTGTGAATTATAAAGATTGTAGTAGAATCCTTCTTGAGCTAGTAATTCCTCATGGTTACCTGTTTCAATGACGTCACCATGGTTCAATACAATAATGTTATCTGCATCTTGAATGGTTGATAAACGGTGGGCAACAACAAATGAAGTCCTTCCTTCAAGTAATTGATTCATGGCTTTTTGAATGAGTTTTTCTGTACGCGTATCAATTGACGATGTCGCTTCATCCAAGATTAAAATCTCTGGATCAGACATAAAGGCCCGAGCAATCGTCACTAATTGACGTTGACCTTGGGAAATATTAGAACCATCTTGGTTGATAATGGTGTCATATCCATCTGGCAAGGTCCGTACAAAGTCATCTACATGGGCAGCTTTTGCGGCACGAATCACTTCATCACGGGTCACATTTGGATTGTTTGACCCGTAAGCAATGTTGTCTGCAATAGACCCATTAAATAGCCAAGTATCTTGCAATACCATACCCATTCGTGAATGTAATTCTTCTTGGTCAATATCTCTTGTATCTACACCGTCATATTTAATAGACCCACCGGAAATATTATAGAACCGTTCAATTAAGTTAATTATGGTTGATTTACCGGCCCCTGTAGGTCCTACAATTGCCACCATTTGACCTGGTTCAACGGTTAGGTTGAAGTCAGTCATTAGTAGGTTCTCTTCGCCTGGTTGATAACCAAATTGGACGTGGTCGAAAATCATCTTATAGTCTGTTTCGATAGCTGGTTGACCAGAAGTCACTTCTTCCATTTCTTCAACGTCAAGGAATTCAAAAATACGTTCGATAGACGCTACCATACGTTGTAATTGGTTTATCATGTTAGCCGTTTGTTTTAGGGGCTCTGATAGGATCCCTGCGTATTGTAGCATGGCTTGAACGTCACCAATTACCATAGTACCGTTAGCCACTGAGAAACCACCGACGATAGCTACCGCTACGTAACCAAAGTTTTTCGCCAAGTTCATCAACGGCATTAAGATACCCGAAATGAATTGGGCTTTCCAAGAAACCGCATAGTATTCTGCTGATTTCTCTTCAAACTGAGCAATTTTACCTTCATTTTGGTTGAAAGCATTATTTTCAATTTGACCAGAATAGTTTTC
>NZ_JBOEQF010000507.1:0-1307 GCF_050689315.1 Aerococcus sp. L_32 | reverse complement strand
CGACCTTTCCATAATTCAGCTTGAGCTGCTGCCTTGCCGTCGTTAATAGCCGCCGCTGGTAGGGCAAAATTTTCTTTAATAAAGTGTTTGAAATTTAAGCCATCGATAAAAGGAATTGCGCCCCCAACATGGACGACACCTGTTTCTGAAACCACCTGCCCTGGTGCAGAAAAACCAACTCCTTTTAGCTGGTCGCCCATCTGTGCATATGCTTGATTAACAATATCAATGATAGCTAATTTTAAATCAGGCAAGTTCTGTGGCGTTTTCCGCTTATCTTGGTTGGTAATCTGACCCGATTTGTCTACCAATCCTGATTTAATATTTGTCCCGCCAATATCAATGCCTAAATATAGTGCTTGTGCTGTCATTAACCCGCCTCCAAAAAATGTAAGTGCTTACGATATATTGCAACCATTTTACGCTAACATGCAGCAAAAAACCAGAAAATACATTCTGGTTCTGATCACACACCTTTAAATATGCGCTTCTATCAGGTCTGCCAACATCTGCGTTTGCTTGGGTAGTGGAACGTAAGCTTGGGGCGGGATTTTTACAATAGGTTTGGCCATCCGCTGGGCAAATTTGGCTAAGTTATCGAAATACATCCTCGTTTGCGGGCTGACCAAGTACAAATCAAATTGGTCGTCTTCAATTGCCTTTTGTCCGGCATAGACGGAGGTTGCAGCGACCTCAATGTCTGTGCCCTGTGTTTGAAATAGTGCGGTTGCCTTCTTAGCGACTAGTGACGATGACATCCCACCTGCGCATACAATTAATGCTTTTTTCACTTATATACCCTCCAGTCCTACTTGTGTCCACAAAGGGTTCGCAATAAAATGAAATCCTTTTCATCATTATCCACTTCCTGTCCCAAAGATACAAGAAAAACCGAGCAGGATCTTTTTCCCACTCGGCCCTTCTTGATTATGCAAATGTGTTCAGTATTTGACAGACAGAATTATTGGTCTAAGTGCCAAATATCTTTATTGTATTCTGCAATCGTACGGTCAGCTGAGAAGTAACCAGCGTTCGCGATATTGATTAATGAACGACGTGTCCAGTCGCGACGGTCTTCGTAATCCAAGTAGACTTTTTCTTTCACGTCAATGAATTCCTCTAGGTCGATCAAGGCCATGAAGTAGTCCTTGCTGGTCATGTCGTTATATAGACGTTGCAGACGTTCATGAGTACCATAAGCCATCAATTCATCAGAGATAATGAAGTCTACGATTGGTTTAATGCGTTCTTGTTTATAGTAGTCTTGTGGGTCGTAACCATCTGTTGCGTATAGGTTTACGATTTCC
>NZ_JBOEQF010000506.1:0-1318 GCF_050689315.1 Aerococcus sp. L_32 | reverse complement strand
TGCTGTTCAAGTGATTGTAGATAACATTGCACAAAAATACTAAGTGACATCCCTTTAAAAAATTTGAGGATGGTTTAGCTAATGGTTTAGTAATCATCGCTGAGCCATCCTTCTTATTATAAGAAGTGGCATAAATTTTTAAGTAATGAACCATTAAACAAAAAGAATCTATGATACTTGTCATGGTTTTCTAGTGAAGGAGTTGGTTGCAGTGGTTAAAACTGCAAAAGAAAGAAAAAAAGTGAACTTCACTTCTGAGCAAAAGAGTCGTATCAATCAAGCGACTTTGGCCTCAATCATCCCTGGTGGTGGGCAATTTGTAAACAAGCAAGTCCTTAAAGGTGTCATCTTTTTAGTGATTTTTGCCTTATACATTCTCCACTTATTCAGCTTTGGGTTTGATGCCTTCAATGGCTTAATTACCCTGGGTGTAACACCTCGTGAAGATCATTCCCTCTTCTTATTAATTGAAGGGGTACTTGAATTATTAATAACTGTCATCTTTTTTATTTTCTACGCCGTACAAATGTGGGATGCGCGCAATGTGGCTAAACTAAACGCCATCAACCCAGACAAGGTCAACCGATCAGCCAAGGATATCTTAAATAACCTTTACGAATCAGGTTTCCCTTATCTATTAACCATCCCAGCCTATATCTTAATGTTATTTGCCATTGTGTTCCCAGTAGTGGTAACGATCCTAATCGTATTTACCAACTACGACTTCCAACACATTCCACCCGCTAAATTAATCGAGTGGACAGGGTTTGAGACCTTTAATTCAATCTTTAACCTAACAACCTACCGAGAAACATTCGGTGCCGTATTCTCATGGACCGTCATTTGGACCCTATTTGCTACAACCTTGCAAGTAGGTCTAGGCATCTTCCTAGCGATTCTGATGAACCAACCATTCATCAAATTCCGTCGCTTTTTCGGGGTTATCTTGCTATTACCATGGGCGGTACCAGCCTTCATCTCAATCTTAACCTTTTCAAATATGTTCAACCCATCTGCCGGAGCCATCAACTCCCAGGTCATTCCGTTTATCAATAACTTTATTCCATTCTTGGAAATTCCAGCACTAGCCTGGAAAACGGACCCATTCTGGACCAAGGTGGCCTTAATTTCTATCCAGGGTTGGCTTGGTTTCCCATATATTTACGTATTGACCACGTCAATTTTACAATCTATTCCAGGTGAGTGGTACGAAGCCGCTTCAATCGACGGGGCTTCACCAATCCAAAAATTCCGATTCATTACCTTCCCGCATATCTTGTCAGTTGCGGCACCGGTATTAATCACGCAATACACAGGA
>NZ_JBOEQF010000505.1:0-1321 GCF_050689315.1 Aerococcus sp. L_32 | reverse complement strand
TTAATGTTTGTATACGTGAAGGCTGAGCAGTATTCAGAAAACCCAGTGAGTTTCTTCCAAAATGTCAGCGAAGCGACAACGGAAACGATTTATAACGTGCCTGTTTATATAGATGGAAACGTGGATGCGTATTATGTCACTGGTCTACCAGATAGCGTTTCTGTCAGTTTATCTGGACCAAAAAACTTAATCGAACAAACACTTGAAGCCGATGACTTCCGCGTCATCACAGAAGACTTAACCGATCTAGGCGAAGGGTCTCATTACATCCAATTACAATTGGAAAATGTTTCAGAAGCCGTTTCTTATGAGATTTCACCTTCAAGCGTCAATATTTCAATCGATTCGCTACAAACAACTGAATATCCAGTCCAAGTGGAAATGTCTAATGAATCTGCAGTTATGGATGGTTACGAAATTACAGATGTGTCTTTAAGCCAAGATTCTGTCACCTTAACTGGTTCGACATCTGACATTGAAAGCGTGAGCCAAGTTTATACAGTCGTAAACATTCCAGATAACTTATCTGAAGACTACACCACAACCGCCACTGTCATTACAGAAAATGCGGACGGTGATATCTTGAATATCAACACCAACCCAAGTGAGGTTGACGTGACAGTTCAAGTTTCGCCTGAAGGTGTGTCGGTCCCTATTGTGGCCAATATCACCAACGAACGCGAAGGCTACACCTATGAAGCAACGATTTTAGACAGCCAAAACGCGACTTTATCTGGTGACTACGATACCATCAATAACACTGAAAGCGTGTCTGCAACCGTTGATGTATCAGGGATTACAACAACAACTACTGTAGACGCGCCCATTGTCCTACCTGATGGTGTAACGAGTTCAGATCCTTCAAACGTTCGGGTCCAAGTGGTGCCAACCGCTACCGAGTCTTCGTCTTCGTCATCATCTAGCGCGTCATCTAGTGCCTCATCAGAAAGCGATGAGGATAGCGCCAGCTCAGACACCGCATCTAGCGAGTCTAGCGAAGAAAGTGCTACGAGTAGCGAAAGCGGCACTAGCGGTAATGAATCCACTATTGAAGAAGATACGACAAATGATAGCGACATCAGCGACAGCACCAGTTCAAGCACAAGCGAAGTTGGCGTAACGACTGGCGTCAGTAACAACTTACAAAATGGCAACGGCAATGTCCAAGCCGACCAAATCAATTCAACAAGCTCAGAAAGCGTCTCTAGCTCTTCTAGCGCAAATGTCTTTAACGGAATACTTGCTTTTTTAGCTAGTTTTTCCTAGTATTAACCAGTGTAATCTAGACTGCCTTTTTTCAAGGCAAGAAACATATCTATAA
>NZ_JBOEQF010000504.1:0-1321 GCF_050689315.1 Aerococcus sp. L_32 | reverse complement strand
CTAATGTTTGTATATGTGAAGGCTGAGCAGTATTCGGAAAACCCAGTGAGTTTCTTCCAAAATGTCAGCGAAGCGACAACGGAAACGATTTATAACGTGCCTGTTTATATAGATGGAAACGTGGATGCGTATTACGTCACTGGTCTACCAGATAGCGTTTCTGTCAGTTTATCGGGACCAAAAAACTTAATCGAACAAACACTTGAAGCCGATGACTTCCGCGTCATCACAGAAGACTTAACCGATCTAGGCGAAGGGTCACATTACATCCAATTACAATTGGAAAATGTTTCGGAAGCCGTGTCTTATGAGATTTCACCTTCAAGCGTCAATATTTCAATTGATTCGCTACAAACAACTGAATATCCAGTCCAAGTGGAAATGTCTAATAAATCTGCAGTTGCGGATGGTTACGAAATTACAGATGTGTCTTTAAGCCAAGATTCTGTCACCTTAACTGGTTCGACATCTGACATTGAAAGCGTGAGCCAAGTTTATACAGTGGTCAATATTCCAGATAACTTATCTGAAGACTACACCACCACCGCCACTGTCATTACAGAAAATGCGGAGGGGGATATCTTGAATATCAACACCGACCCAAGTGAGGTTGACGTGACCGTTCAAGTTTCTCCTGAAGGTGTGTCGGTCCCTATTGAAGCCAATATCACCAACGAACGCGAAAGCTACACCTATGAAGCAACGATTTTAGACAGCCAAAACGCGACTTTATCCGGTGACTACGATACCATCAATAACACTGAAAGCGTGTCTGCAACCGTTGATGTATCAAGGATTACAACAACAACTACTGTAGACGCGCCCATTATCCTACCTGATGGTGTAACGGGTTCAGATCCTTCAAGCGTTCGGGTCCAAGTGGTGCCAACCGCTACCGAGTCTTCATCTTCGTCATCATCTAGCGCGTCATCTAGTGCCTCATCAGAAAGCGATGAGGATAGCGCCAGCTCAGACACCGCTTCAAGCGAGTCTAGCGAAGAAAGTGCTACGAGTAGCGAAAGCGGCACTAGCGGTAACGAATCCACTATTGAAGAAGATACGACAAGTGATAGCGACAGCAGCGACAGCACCAGTTCAACCACGAGCGAAGTTGGCGTAACGACTGGCGTCAGTAACAACTTACAAAATGGCAACGGCAATGTCCAAACCAACCAAATCAATTCAATAAGATCAGAAAGCGTCTCTAGCTCTTCTAGCGCAAATGTCTTTAACGCAATACTTGCTTTTTTAGCTAGTTTTTCCTAGTATTAACCTGCGTAAGCTAGACTGCTTTTTTTCAAGGCAAGAAACATATCTATAT
>NZ_JBOEQF010000503.1:0-1324 GCF_050689315.1 Aerococcus sp. L_32 | reverse complement strand
TTCAAGTGAAGAATCATCTAAATCTGCTGAGTCTTCTAGTGAAGAATCAACTTCAGAAGAATCTAGCACAGAGGAATCATCAACAGAGTCTTCTTCAACTGAATCTTCTGAATCATCAGAAGCAGCTTCAAGCGAAGCATCATCTTCAGCTGAATAAGCTAACAGACATACCTAAATGGAAAGCCCATCCGGTTTCGGATGGGCTTTTTTGATGACTAATTCTTCTATCTATTCATCAGCCTTCGGCAGAATTTTATGTAATGATATTTGCAAAGTATTTTGAAGTAGACAACTGTCTGCCGTGAAGAATTCAACGTGATTGTCGGTTGCCCTTTTTTGCCTAAATCAGTTACTTCATCGTTGTTATCCATACGGGACTGAATTTCTGTACGGGTTGCTAGTGTTTAATCTGCGTCGAATAAGTCTGGACACAATACGTAAAGCCCATTAACCATCTTGTTATGCTTTCTTTCTTTTTTAGTATTTAACCTATCTAAATCCTTCACATCACATTTAGGTTTTTATTCCCATACTTTTAGCTGGCATAATAAAAAACGGAACACCCCTTAACTGAGGTATCCCGTTGTTACTATGCTGGACAATTATTGCCTTTCACCACTTGGAAATTGTTGTTACAAGTAGCTTTGATTTCTTTGTGTGTTTCAAAGTAGCGAGAGATTAATTGGTTCATCTCCAGGTTGACTTCACGGACAATTTTTGATGAATCAAACATGTGATAGTCACCGCCACCAACAGCTCGATACTGGTTGAGGGTCACTTCGAATTCAGCTTCTAAATCCAATGGTTGGTCGTGGTAGTTTAATTTGGTTACCCGTTGACCAATTGGTTTTGATACATCAATGATGTAGTCAATTCCTTCATACATGTCGTAATTATAGGGTTTTGGTTTGGGATATTGCCAATCTTTAGACATGACGATTTCTTGGTCTTCATTCAAAATGAAAAATTCCGCTGATTGCTCGATAGCTGCTTTCAATTCTGCTCCGGTGATTTTAACCACTGCTAAGGTGTTAGGAAATGGGTAATTACTGTGTACGTCACGGACGGTTACTTCGTTTGGAAAGCCCTTGGCATCATTATTAAATAAGGCTACCGCTGAGATTTCTGTTTGCCCGTAATAGTTTTGTACCCGTTGGACAAATTCGACGTATGGATGGTCATGGATGCGGGCCATATCCACACTGTCAATCTTCATGTCCCCTTGAATGGTCCCTACCGGTTGGTCCAACCAGTTTTCAATTTCTGCTTGTAGGTCCGCTAATCTTTCGGCGGCTTCTTTTTGAATTGGTGTGTCCACGGTCGT
>NZ_JBOEQF010000502.1:0-1326 GCF_050689315.1 Aerococcus sp. L_32 | reverse complement strand
AAAAAGCCGAGATTTTCACCCCGACTCTCTTTCTTACTATTTATACGTGTATGTATTAGCTAGAAGGCACTTTAACATACTCATCGATGTCTTTAAAATTGACAATTGTTTTTGATTCGCAAATTTCTCGCATCTCTTCATCAGAATAATCCCAATAAATTTTAACAACTGCTGAGTTTGTTAATAATTTTTCAATTCTTCCTACCATGTTGCGTTCACGGAAGGTGAAGCGTATTTCGTCTCCTATATCTGGTCGTACAGACTCTTTTACAGTATTAATAACTTCTACTGCCTCATCGTAGGGTAAATCTAGTAATGATGCAATTCTCGACTTACTTGTACCACGACGTAATTCAGTTCCAACTAGTTCTTGCATTTCATCTGTGACTTTAATACTCATATATAGCCTCCTAGTTAACCATGCGCCTTCTAATTACCATTGTACCATATTTTGTATTTTAATAATAATTTAAAGGCTTACCCGTTGAAAAACGGCATTATATCTGGTTTTTTTCTAGGTAGAAGTATTTTGTGGCCTCGCGCCAGGTTAAGTTAGATAAGTCACTCTCATGGTTTTTTAAGAAATTTTCCACCCAATTTTGGTTGGTTTTCGCATAATCACGCAAGATCCAACCCATTCCCTTATTGATAAAAAATTCATCTGTATGCAAGCAATTTTCACAAGTTTCAGCTAATAAAATAGTATCTGTTTGCCCCTTCATCCCCAGTTGATGGATCATTGAAGTCCGCTTCAACCAGATATTATCCGATGAGCTCCACGCCGCCATTTCCGACTTCAAATCAGGATTCTTATGGACTAAATAACCGATTGTTTTAACCAAGGCATCCACCGAATCCCACCACGATTTTTGGACAATCAATGTTTTTAATCTAGGTAAATCATCCGGCTGCAAATATTTCTTCATTTCTTTCAAATAATCACAAACAATATATTGAAATTCTCTTTCGGAAAATGACCAAAATTCGTCAACAAAAGCCCAGTCAATGATTGCTTGATTAGGATTTTCCATGAAGCACAACTTTGCTTCTGCTTTCGCTTCCTTTAGGTAGGGTTTAAAAATGTCCCGGCGCGTTTGGCTTTTGATACCAAGAAATGGAAACTGGTTACGTTGGTACTTGGCCATCGGTTCAGCATCATCGCTTGCATGATCATACATTTCTTCAATTAAGTACTGCCAATTCACCATCGAATTCTCCCTATTGAATTTCCGCTAACAAGCTCACCAATTGGTCTTTAAATCCTTGGCTAGAAATCCTCTCTGCAACTCGGCAATTCGGCGCACGTTTGAATTCCTCTTCCCAGTC
>NZ_JBOEQF010000501.1:0-1331 GCF_050689315.1 Aerococcus sp. L_32 | reverse complement strand
CCAAATTACGTGGACCCAAACCCCGACCAATCCTTGTGACAAGCCTGATAGCCAGTTGGAATACTGGTAAGCCAATGCGCCAAATAGGAAGAAGAGGACGATTACGGCATGGTCATTAAAAATATATTTAGCATTCTTCAGAAATAAATCTTGCCCTTCTTGCCGACGTTTCTGGTAAGTATCAAGCAGACGCATGGTCATCTGCCCCCTTCGCTAAGTGTAGATATAGGTCATCTAAAGTAGCTCCTGGCAGTTGATATTGCACTCGGATTTCATCTAAAGTACCTGCCGCCACTAACTCACCGTCCGCCAAGAATAAGAATCGGTCACAATACTGTTCAGCTGTCGCTAAGACATGAGTGGTCATCAATACCGACGCACCCGCATCACGTTTGGCTTTCAATGTATCGATAAAATCATGGATAGCCAGTGGGTCCAAACCAAGAAACGGTTCATCCACTACATATAAAGACGTCTCCACTAGGAAGGCACAGACAATCATCACCTTTTGCTTCATTCCTTTTGAAAAATGAATCGGCAGCCAATCTAACCGTTTATCTAAACGAAAGGTTTCTAGTAAAGGTTGGGCATTTCTTAGTGCCTCTTCCTTCCCTAAACCGTAGGCCATACCCGTTAATTCAATATGTTCCTTCAAAGTTAAGGCTTCATATAGTACCGGCATTTCAGGAATATAAGTAAAGGATTGACGGTATGCATTGGTATCATCGGTTAACTGATGGCCATCAATAGCAATCTCACCCTTCATTGCCCGCATCAGGCCGATAATATGTTTAATGGTAGTTGATTTACCCGCACCATTTAACCCAATCAGGCCAACGATTTCACCTGATGCAATTTCAAAATTAATATCTTTTAGTACAGGTTGACTAGAATAGCCCCCTGTAAGTCCTTTAACTGTTAATGTCATTTTGTTCATCCTTTTATTGATCTAGATTTAATCTAGCATTTAAGTTTAATGATAAAGAAATCATTTCCAATCTAGAATAGCACTGAAATTGTTTCCTTCCCATCATTTATGTTAAAATTAATACAATTATAGCCTTTAATTTAACATTATTTTCAAGTAAATGCGATGAATTAACACGGCCAAAGTTAACCCAATATTGAAAGCGAGGACTATTCATGGATAATTGTATCTTCTGTAAAATTGCAAACGGTGAAATCCCCACAAACAAAGTCTACGAAGACGAAGTGGTGATAGCCTTCCTAGATATGAGCCAAGTCACAAAAGGCCATACCTTACTGGTACCTAAAAAACACATTCAAGACATTTTCGGCTACTCATCAAATGACGCTGGCGCAGTCTTCAA
>NZ_JBOEQF010000500.1:0-1337 GCF_050689315.1 Aerococcus sp. L_32 | reverse complement strand
TATTTCAGACCTTTCACGTGGTTGTGTAGAAGAAGATGTTTATAAGTTAGCTATCATCACAGCTAACCAAGCCATCTTAGAAGACTAAAGCAAATAAATAAAACAATATTGAAAGAGGAATGGCAATTTTGCTGTTTCTCTTTTTATATGAGAAGATGAAAATGTTTTTTACCTAATAGGTCAAAATATTTCGATTTTCTAGGGCAACCTCCGTGTATGGTGATGAGATGGCTAGCTAAATTGGATCGCAATCTAGATACTTTAAGAGCATTTACTTTAGGTGAATACGAATCCTTTTTAAAAGTATAGAACTTTTCTGAAGGAGCGATTATACGTTTTTCAAATCGGATTAAAGTGTCTAGTAATATCGTCGTGGGCAGGTTACAAAATGAAGAATACATTGATTACACAGAGTTAAATCATTCGAAAAGAAAATTTAAACTGGCAGTGCGTTTATTATTATTCGCTTCATACTAATGAAGAAAGAATGCTTGAAACTTGTAGTCTTTTCGATTTTTTAGTAAAGTAAATAGAGATATTATAAGGGAGAGAAGGTGTCATATGACTTATAGAATTGAATGGGCGAGTGAGGCTGATACAGATGCTTTTGCCCAAAAATTAGCGACCCAAGTGCAAGCAGGGGACATTATTTGCTTGGAAGGAAATTTAGGTGCGGGGAAAACAACTTTCACCAAGTATTTTGCCAAGGCTTTAGGTATTGATCAAGCCATTAAAAGCCCAACTTACACGATTATTCGCGAATATGAAGACAACGACATCCCTTTATACCACATGGATGCGTATCGATTAGAAGAAACAGGCTCAGACAGTGTCGGTTTAGAAGATTATCTTAACGGCGAGGGGGTAACCATTATCGAATGGCCTCAATTTGTTGTTCAGGATTTACCTAAAGATTATCTTTGGCTAAGCTTAACTGCATCTTCTGAAACCAGTCGCGAAGTAACCTTAACCTATGAAGGCCCGCGCGGACAAGCATTGTATGATGGGGTAGTGGCTGACCTCACTTAAGTTAACAGCCAATTTTACGAATAGTCACATAGAAGGATTGAGACAACATGAAAAAAGAACAATTAGAAATTACCCTAGCGGACGCTATGCCTAAAGATGCGAAAGCCTTATTAGACTTCTACAAAGAAGTGGGTAGCGAAACAGACTTCCTTTCATTTGGTGAAGAAGGTTTAGGGATTAACCAAGAACAAGAAACCCGTTATTTGAAATCTTTACAAGAAGCGTTGAATAATCGTGTATTAATTGCACGATTAGGGGATGATATTATTGGAGTTGCAAGCATTGGGGCAGAACAACATGCTAAAGTG
>NZ_JBOEQF010000499.1:0-1351 GCF_050689315.1 Aerococcus sp. L_32 | reverse complement strand
GGCACTTGATCAAAGCGGTGGTAGTACACCAAAAGCTCTGAATGCTTATGGGGTCAGTGAAGACCAGTAGTCAAATGCCGATAAAATAAAAACACATAAAGGAGATAGGAATTATGGAAAAAGCTATATTGCAATTAGAAACGTTGTCTTGCCCAAGTTGTATGCAAAAAATTGAAGGTGCCGTAAAATCAGTTAACGGTGTTGATAAAGACAGCATTAAAGTATTATTCAACTCCAGCAAAGTCAAAACCAATTTTGATTCAGCTGTCACTTCGATTGAAGAGATTCAAAAAGCTATCGAAAACGTAGGCTATCCGGTCCTTAAAACAAAAGTCAAGGCCGCTTAACAGATTAAATGAACTAGGCAATTCTGGAAGAAAAGCTATTTTTTCAGAATTGCTTTTTTTTGTTGCAATCCGATTCGAGGTGCTTAGAAACGATAAAAGAGAACTTTCTAAACTTGATGTCGGTCAATTAATTACTTAGGCAATTATCTTATATTATGTTTATCAATAAAAGAGAAATTAAATTTGGAGGGAAAAAGCATGCAACAATATATATTAAGCAAGAAAAATGTTATCACCGTCATCAGTGGATTGTTAATCGCACTCGGTTTCTTCAGTCACTTTGTTTTAGAAAACGTAGGACTTTCAGAGTGGTCTTTGATCATCGCCTCTGTCTTTGGGATTACGCCAATTGCCATTCAAGCGTTTCAAGCAATGAAAGTCAAAGTCATCAGTATTGATGTCTTAGTCAGTATTGCAGCGATTGGTGCGCTTTTTATTCAAAATTATGAAGAATCGGCTATTGTCACGTTCTTATTCTTATTCGGACACTACTTGGAACAACGAACATTGAACCAAACGCGATCTGCTATCAAAGGATTGACTGAAATGGCACCCGAAAGCGCCTTGAAACAAATGGATAATGGCGAATTTGAAGAAGTAGACGTGGATGATATAGATGAAGGGGATATCTTGCTCGTTAAAACGGGTGCGAAAGTGCCAGTAGATGGCATAGTCCTTACGGGTGAAGGGCATATCAATGAAGCTAGCATTACAGGTGAAGCTGTTCCGGTCAACAAGCAAGCTGATGCAGAAGTTTTTGCAGGAACCATTTTAGAAAACGGAACGATTCAAATCAGAGCTGACCGAGTTGGTGAGGACACCACATTTGGAAAAATTATTGAACTCGTGGAAGAAGCACAAGATTCTAAATCCGAAGCGGAACGGTTCATTGATCGCTTTTCTAAATACTACACACCAGCTGTCTTGGTTCTGGCAATTGTTGTATGGGCGTTCAGTCAAAATATTGAGTTAGCAATCACCATCTTGGTTCTAGGTTGCCCAGG
>NZ_JBOEQF010000498.1:0-1356 GCF_050689315.1 Aerococcus sp. L_32 | reverse complement strand
AACCGCTAGCTACCGACGCCCACGGATTACAGTCATTTAAATATAAAGGACGCAAATACACGCTTAACCTACAAGCCCCCTACCAGGTCAATAATGCGGCCCTAGCCATTGAAATTATCCAAGTTTTGAAAGCACAAGGGATCGTCATTTCTGACCAGGCCATTGAAAAAGGACTTGCGACTGTTACTTGGCCAGCCCGCTTTGAAAGGGTAGCGTCTGAGCCTACAATCATCATCGATGGGTCTCATAATATGGACGGTATTTTATCCTTAAAAGAGGCGATTTTAACCCATTATCCAGCTTCAAAAGTGGGCAAAAGGGTCGCTATTATGGGCATGTTAGCGGACAAGGACGTGGCCCACGTGGTTGAGGGCATTGTCCCTATTTTTCAAAAAATCATTACCGTAACTCCGCATTCAAACCGGGCTTTAGCTGGTGACCAATTGGCTGCTATGATCAAAGCAACTGGGACAGCGGTTGAGTTTGCGGATTCAGACCAGGCAGCTTTAGAAATTGCGGAAGCGGATTTAAAGAAAGACGACCTCTTATGTATATTTGGGTCTTTCTACTTTGTTGGCTATTTAAGGTCCATCATCAAAAATCGGCTATAAGCATGATAAAGAGTTTTCAATATTAAATAAGAAAAGGTGACAATAATGGATATGGAAAGAATTGAAAAGGCAGTACGGGAGATATTGCTTGCAGTGGGCGAAAACCCGGACCGTGAAGGACTTGTTGAAACGCCAGAACGGGTAGCCAAAATGTATGCGGAAGTATTTGACGGGTTAAATAGAGACCCGAGAATCCACACAGAAAAAACCTTTTCTGAATCAGCATCAGAATTTGTATTGGTAAAGGATATTCCCTTCCACTCAACATGTGAACACCATCTATTACCAGTGATTGGGCAAGCGCATGTAGCCTATATTCCTAAAGACGGACAGGTTATCGGCCTATCTAAATTGGCACGGATTGTCGAAGATTTTGCTTTGAGACCGCAATTACAAGAACGGTTAACCAACCAAGTAGCGGACGTATTAGCGGAAGAATTAGGTGCAGAAGGTGTGTTTGTTGTGTTAGAAGCAGAACACATGTGCATGACTTTACGGGGCATCAAGAAACCAGGTGCTAAGACAGTCACTTACGCAACCCGTGGTGCTTATACTGACCGCGGTCGCCGTCAAGAAGTTTTAGATATGATGAATTTATAGTGGATGCAGTGACCATAGAAAGTTTGTGACGAGATGTATATTAAACGATTAAATAAAACCTTCAATTTCCCAAGCGACCACACTTGGATCATGGGCATTTTAAATGTGACCCCTGATTCATTTTCAGATGGCGGAGCCTATGTTG
>NZ_JBOEQF010000497.1:0-1356 GCF_050689315.1 Aerococcus sp. L_32 | reverse complement strand
CAACGAATGGTGATTGCTCGCCAGTTACACGCGGCCTTAAGTGAAGATGGCTATTTGAAATTGAATGATCGTGAATTAGAGTTAATGAATTATGGGGCATATTTGTACAATCTTGGGGAAATGATTGAACCAGGAAATGCATCACAACATACCTTCTATTTACTTTCAAACTCTAACTTAAATGGATTCTCGCACCCTGAAAGATTGGCCCTTTCTATTTTAGCTTCATATAAGAATAAAACTTTGTTTGACCAGTATTTAACAACCTATGGAGAAATGCTAGACGATAAACAAGTGGAAACCCTTCAACACATTGGAGGACTGATCAAGTTTGCTGAATGTCTAAATGATTCTCATAACAATATTGTGAAAAGTATGGATACCGTGATGAAAGGTAATAACCTGATTCTACGTATCTTCTACCAAGGAGAATTATTATCCGAAGTCTACCGTTCTGAGGACCAAAAGAAACATGTAGAACGTGCAATCGGGAAAGACATTACCCTAGAGTTTATAAATGCAAATTCATATCGGGCCATTTTATAACAGTTACTAATCTCTCCGTAGCTTAATGAAAAGGAGAATACAAAAATGACTGAACAAATCAAATACGATCTTAATAATCCTGATTACTATGAAAACCGAGAAGTCTCTTGGTTAAATTTTAACTACCGTGTATTACAAGAAGCTGCTGATGACAGAAACCCTTTATTAGAACGATTAAGCTTTCTAAGTATTGGGACGTCTAACCTAGATGAATTTATGATGGTCCGGGTTGCTGGTTTACAAGATCAATTCCACTTAAATGTGAATGAACTGGATAGTAAAAAGCAATGGACACCTGAACAGCAATTAATCGCCATTGCGGATAAGAACCATGAAAATAACGAATATCAATATGCCCTATACCAAGAATTGAAGAAAGAAGTGGCAAAACACAATATCCACTTTATCCGTTTCAACGAAGCGCCTACTCGTCGCCAAGAGAAAATGAAAACATTCTTCTTCAATGAAATTTACCCAACGCTTACGCCACTTGGTATTGATGCTTATCGTCCTTTTCCAAGCTTAAACAACAAATTAATTCATATTTTTGTGAACTTAAGTCGTGAAGGCGAACAGCAAGTAGCAATTGTCCCAATTCCACAGTTGGTGAACCGTTACTTCCATTACGAAGAAAATGGTCACTACTACTTCATTAATCTAGAAGATATTGTGACAAACTTTATTGAAACCTTATTTACTGGCTATACTATCGAATCTAGCTTCTTGTTCCGTGTGACCCGTAATGCCGATCTAGACATTCAAGAAGATGGCGCGGACGATTTATTAACAGTCATTGAAGACTACTTAGTA
>NZ_JBOEQF010000496.1:0-1360 GCF_050689315.1 Aerococcus sp. L_32 | reverse complement strand
AATCTATTGAAAAATTGTCTTATCAAGCCTTTCATGACAAACATTCATCATCGTTCGCCTCATGGTTGACAAATGATATAAATACTATTGAAGAAAATGGCTTTGCTGGAATATATGAAATTATTACCTTAACAATTACAGGTATTGGTGCCATTATTGCCTTATTATACTTCCATTGGTCAATCCTGTTATTTTCATTGATTTCTGCCATCTTTACCTTATGGTTGCCTCAATTAGTGACTAAAAGAGTTCAAGAAGCTACACTTGAAGTAACCCATGAAGAAGAAAAATTTATGCAGATTGTTACTGATACACTGCAAGGATTTGATACACTATTTTCTTATAATCTCTTATCTCGTATTACGCGTCGCATTGAAGAGGGCTCTAAAAAGGTAGCTCAATCAACCGTTAACCAACATACACAAGTCACTTATTCAGCTATTCTTGGTGCATCTGGGAATCTAATTGGACAAATTGGTGTTTGGGTCTTGAGTGCTGTACTGGCTTTTCGACAAGTTATTTCAATTGGGTCGATTTCTGCAACAGAAGGATTAAGTTTTCAAATTTTTAATAGTGTGGGGAATATAACGAATTACTGGACACAAGTTCGAATGGTATATCCAATCTTTGAAAAATTTGCGTCTATTGAACAAGTGGACCAACCTATATATGATAAATTTGTTGTAGATGAAACTGGTATTGATTTGAAAAAATTATCCTATGCTTATGATAATCAGTTTGTTTTTGAAGAGTTAGACTATCATTTTAATTTTGGGCATAAATACGCCATTATTGGGCCAAGTGGGTCAGGGAAAACCACCTTACTGAACATCTTGAATGGTAAATTAACTGATTATACTGGATCAGCTCGTTTGATGGGTAATGAGTTGAAAGCAGTTGATGGCTTTGATATTCGACAAGAAGTGATGTATTTAGATCAAACACCTTATATATTTGAAGGAACAATTCGTGATAATGTGAGTTTGAATAATGATTTTTCTGATGAAACTATATGGGCTGCGCTCAAAAAGGCTGGTTTAGAAGCAACTGTACAAGATTTGAATGGACAGTTAGATGGAGATATCGGCGAAAGTGGACGTTTATTATCGGGCGGACAAAGGCAACGATTAGCATTAGCGAGAGGGTTGGCTCATGGTAAAAGCATTATTTTACTTGATGAAGGGACATCCTCACTTGACCAGGAGACGGCCTTGAAAATTGAAAAAGATTTAATGAAAGATCCAAGTCTGACCGTGATTATGATTACACATCATCTACACAGCGAGATTGAAGCATCACTAGATGGTATTTTGCACTTAGGCACATGACTAATTTATAACTAAGGTTATCTTGACGGGCT
>NZ_JBOEQF010000495.1:0-1365 GCF_050689315.1 Aerococcus sp. L_32 | reverse complement strand
CGGCCAAGTCCCTTATTATGCTTATTTGTTTGTTTCGCCATTATTTTCTAGCACTTCCTTTGCCAATTCCAGATACACTTCAGCGCCACGAGAACGAATATCATAATCAATGATGGATTGTCCATATGATGGTGCTTCAGACAAGCGCACATTTCGCGGAATCAAGGTCGTATACACTGCTTGACCAAAGTACTTCCGGACTTCTTCTACAACTTCATTCGATAAGTTTGTTCTTGCATCATACATTGTCATTAAAACACCTTCAATTTTTAGCCCTGCATTGAAGTGTTTTTGAACTAATTGGATTGTGTTCAATAATTGACTTAATCCTTCTAGGGCATAGTATTCACTTTGTACTGGAATCAGTACGGAATCTGCACTAGTGAAGGCATTGATTGTCAAGTGACCTAGTGAAGGCGGACAGTCAATGAAGATATAGTCATAGTCATTTCTAATCGGTTGAATGGCTTCTTTCATCTTTTGTTCACGGTGGGCGATACTTGTAAGTTCAACCTCAGCCCCTGCCAATGAAATTGTTGCCGGTACAACAGAAAGGTTCTCGCGTGACGAAGATACTACCGCATCTTTTACGGCAACTTCGTTAATCAACACGTCATAGATGCTGTTTTCAACAGAACCTTTAGCAATCCCTAGACCACTCGTCGCATTCCCTTGCGCATCACTATCGATTAATAAAATGTTCTTTCCTTGATAGGCAAGTGCGGATGCTAAGTTGACAGTTGTTGTTGTCTTCCCGACACCACCTTTTTGATTGGCGACTGCGATTACTTTACCCATTTTCTAACCCCCTGCGTTGTATACATCATTTTCAATAAAAAAGGAACGGAATGCGTTTCCGTTCCTTTCGCATTCATTCAAAATAGTTTGGCCTATTTTTCGCAATATTATGCTTCTCATGTCATTTATTCTTTACCATTGTACCAAAAAAGCCTATATATTGTTTAAATAATTCTATTATCACATAAAATACTTTTAATCACTTTATTTATAGCGGACTTTTCGCTGGCTTTCCTGGTTTACGCGGATACTTATTTGGTGTTTCTTTTGGTTTTTCAATCCGTAAAATATGACGCTCCCCAGCTTCAGCTGGTAAGTCAAATTGAATGTCTTCGGCAAATTTACCACCTAAGACAGCCATAGCATGTTTTGCTTCCTCAATTTCATCATCAGATTGCTGTGCTTTCATCGCTAAGAATTGGCCATCCTTTTTCACTAGGGGTAAACAAAATTCTGCTAATAAGTTTAATCTAGCCACCGCTCTAGCAGTAGCAAAATCAAACTGACCACGGAATTGTGGGTTTTGACCAAAAGTTTCAGCGCGATCGTGGTAGGCATGCACTCCTT
>NZ_JBOEQF010000494.1:0-1371 GCF_050689315.1 Aerococcus sp. L_32 | reverse complement strand
AATTGCCCTAATTTAAGAGAAATTATTTGTTTTCTAAGTTGTAGAAAGCGTTTAGACCTTGGTACTCAGCTAAATCGCCTAATTCATCTTCGATACGTAATAATTGGTTGTATTTCGCCATACGGTCAGTACGAGATAATGAACCAGTTTTGATTTGACCAGCGTTAGTTGCAACGGCGATATCAGAGATTGTTGAATCTTCTGTTTCACCTGAACGGTGAGATACTACAGCTGTGTAGTTAGCGCGTTTAGCCATTTCAATAGCATTGAAAGTTTCAGTTAAAGTACCGATTTGGTTAACTTTAATTAAGATTGAGTTACCAACGTGGTTAGTAATACCGCGTTCTAAAATTTCAGTGTTTGTTACGAATAAGTCGTCACCAACTAATTGTACTTTTTCACCTAATTTTTCAGTTAATAATGCCCAACCGTCCCAGTCATTTTCATCCATACCATCTTCGATAGTAATGATTGGGTATTTAGCAACTAATTCTTCTAAGAATGCTACTTGTTCTTCAGCGTTACGTTTAGCTCCGCCTTCACCTTCGAATTTAGCGTAGTTGTAAACGCCGTCTTCGTAAAATTCTGAAGAAGCACAGTCGAAACCTAAGAACATGTCTTCACCTGGTTTGTAACCAGCAGCTTCGATTGCTTGGATGATAGTTTCAACAGCATCCTCTGTACCATCAAAACGAGGAGCGAATCCACCTTCGTCACCAACAGCAGTTTCTAAACCACGGCCAGATAAGATTTTTTTCAATGCGTGGAAAGTTTCAGCACCCCAACGTAAAGCTTCTTTAAATGAAGAAGCACCAGCTGGAATAATCATGAATTCTTGGAAAGCGATTGGTGCATCTGAGTGAGAACCACCGTTTACAATGTTCATCATTGGTGTTGGTAATACTTTAGCGTTGAAACCACCTAAGTAGTTGTATAATGGGATATTTAATTCATCCGCAGCAGCACGGGCAGCAGCGATTGAAACAGCCAAGATAGCGTTAGCACCTAAGTTACCTTTGTTTGCTGTACCATCTAATTCGATCATAGCAGCGTCGATACCGATTTGATCAGTTACGTCAAGTCCGATAATTGCATCAGCGATAGCGTTGTTCACGTTGTTTACAGCGTTTTGAACACCTTTACCTAAGTAACGATCTTTGTCTCCGTCACGTAATTCAACGGCTTCGTGTTCACCAGTTGAAGCTCCAGAAGGAACGATTCCTCGACCAAAACCTCCAGCTTCAGTGTAAACTTCAGCTTCTACAGTTGGGTTACCACGTGAGTCCAAGACTTCGCGTGCATAAATATCAGTAATTGCAGACATAATTTCTCTCCTTTAAATTCAAAATAATTTTTAAATTTGTTACATTC
>NZ_JBOEQF010000493.1:0-1372 GCF_050689315.1 Aerococcus sp. L_32 | reverse complement strand
TTTAATGTAGCGGATGTTTGTTTAACCATTGGTGTCATTATGATGATTGTCTACATGATTATTACACCTGAAGACCAATTGGAAAAAAGAACCGCTAACAAGTGAGGAGTGTCATTTTGACAGAAGAAAAGACAGTATTTAATTATACTTATACGGGTGAGGACGGCTTGCGTTTAGACCAATTCGTCACTAATCAATTTACAGACGAAAGCCGGACTACAATCAAAAAATGGATCAAAGACAAATTGGTCACAGTAAACGGCAAGGTGGCTAAAGCGTCACAATCCTTGGTTAATGGAGATTTAATCGGAGTTGAGAAACCGGCGCCTGCTGAAGCGGAAGAATTTAAACCAGTAGCCGAAAAGATGTCTTTAGATATCGTATTTGAAGATGATGACATTTTAGTGGTCAATAAACCAGTCAATTTGGTCGTGCATCCTTCCGTGAACCATCCAACCAATACCCTAGTGAATGGTTTGTTATACCATGTACAGGAAAATGGGTCGCAACTAGCGGTTGGTCGCGAGTCTTTTAGACCAGGTATCGTCCATCGATTAGACAAGGACACCACCGGATTATTAGTGGTCGCTAAATCACAAGCAGCCCTTGAAAATCTAACTGAACAAGTGGCCAACCACCAAATGACACGAATTTATTCAGGTTTAGTTTATGGCGAAATTTTTGAAGCGGGCGGGACCATTGATGCACCAATCCGCCGTCATGAAAAAGATCGGTTGAAATTTGAAACTAACGAAGCTGGTCGTCATGCAGTTACGCATTTTACGGTCAAACACCGGTACGTTGGCTATACCTTGGTCAACTTCCAACTGGAAACAGGTAGAACCCATCAAATCCGTGTTCATGCTAACTTTATCAACCATCCAATCGTGGATGATCCTTTGTACGCAAGACAATATAAGGAGCGGTTCTTCAGTGATAATGGCCAATTATTACATGCCCACCGCTTAGAATTAGACCACCCGGTAACTGGTGAACACATGGCTTTTGATGCGCCAATTCCTGATAATTTCCAGGCTGTATTGCATCAGTTGACATTTAAGGGTGTATAATTGATGAAAAGCTTTGCAAAAGGGGAGATACTTTAGTAAAATTTTATCTTGTAAACAGATGAGAGGAGTGTAGAGACTATGCTAAGTACAGGAGCTTGGATTTTAATCGTAATTATCGCAGCTATTTTAGGTGCTGTTGGGGGATTCTTTATCGCCCGTAAATATATGGTGAACTATTTTGAAGAAAATCCACCAATTTCTGATGACATGATTCGTTCAATGATGATGTCAATGGGTCAAAAACCTTCAGAAAAACGTGTGCGTCAAATCACACAATCTATGAAGAAATCGAACAAAAAATC
>NZ_JBOEQF010000492.1:0-1391 GCF_050689315.1 Aerococcus sp. L_32 | reverse complement strand
ACACGACCTTGAGACTCTGTATCTGGTACACGTTGTACACGGTGAGCGCCAGATTCAAATTTCAATTTAGAATATACATTGTCCCCTTGAATTTGTAGAGTGATTTCTTTGAAACCACCGATATCATTACTAGATGATTCAACAACTTCAACGCGCCAACCTTGGCTAATTGCATAACGATTGTACATTTCATACAAGTCACCCGCAAATAATTGGGCTTCATCCCCACCCGCTGCACCACGGATTTCCATGATGATATTTTTGTCATCATTTGGATCTGAAGGAATCATTAAACGTTTAATCTCTTCTTCAAGATTGTCACGTTCTGCTTTTAATTCTTTCAATTCTTCTTTTGCTAATTCGGTCATTTCATCATCTGATGACTCTGCTAATAATTCCTCAGTATCTTCAATAGCTTGAATCACATCTTTGTAGTGACTAAATGTTTCTACTTTTGGTCTTAAATCAGCTTCTTCTTTAGAGATAGCGCGGAACCGTTGATTATCATTAATCACGTCCGGGTCACTCATTAACTCAGTTACTTCCGCATAGCGGGCAATAAATGAATCTAATTGGTCTGTAAACATGCTCTCAACTCTTTTCTATTTCTTTATGTAAAACTTACAGTCTATTCTCGATATTAATGTAGGTGTGGCAAAAGTTATTTCACTTACACCTACTTGCTATTCACCATTATTGCGCTCAATATAGATTTTACCATCTTTCAATGGTGGATGGTGATAATGTTTACGACAAACTGGGTAATAAGCTTCATTTCCGCCAATTTGCAATTGCTCACCCTCATACACCGGTTTCCCGTCAGCTACACGCATGTTCATAATAGCCTTTTTGGCACAGAACCAACAGATGGTTTTCACTTCTTCAATCTTGTCAGCTAAAAGTAATAGGTATTTAGACCCTTCAAACAAGTTATTTAAGAAGTCATTTTTCAAGCCAAAGGCCATAACTGGGATATCTAATTCGTCAACAATACGTGCCAATTGGTAGATGTGGTCTTTTGATAAAAATTGGGCTTCATCAATTAACACACAATAAATTTTTTGGTCGTTCTCTCGCATATAAGTGGTTAAATCCTCATACACATCCGTCTCCGTCGCAATTGCACGTGCTAATCTTTCTTCGCCCACACGACTAGACACATTCCCTACACCTGCACGGTTATCAACAGCACTGGTATAAACCAAGACATGTTTGTCTTGTTCTTCATAGTTATGTGCTACCTTAATGATTTCAAAAGACTTACCACTATTCATTGCACCGTAACGGAAAAATAACTGAGCCATCTAAACACTCCCATACTTTTTAATATCGATTTACTCAGCTATTCATTTTACTTTTATTCCCGTCACTAGTCAATTTTATTTCCTGCT
>NZ_JBOEQF010000491.1:0-1396 GCF_050689315.1 Aerococcus sp. L_32 | reverse complement strand
CTAACTGAAGGAAAGCCTGAAGTGGGCGAATTTGTTTACTATGGAAATAATCAAGAGGAGGATTTGTCTCTACTATTCTCGGTTGAAAGGGAATCTGATCATCCCTTAGCAGTCGCTATTACGAATAAGTTAGTGCAATATAAGCTACGGCCTGTAGAGCGTACACAGGTTATAAAAGGTGGGGGCATAATTGCTCACGTTGATGGACACATTGTTGCAGTAGGGAATAAAAACTTAATGGAACAAGAAAGGATACCACTATCTGCTGATGTGCTTAAAAAATTAGATACATTAGAAAGAGACGGTAGTTCAATTGTATTAACAGCAGTTGATCATCAGTTAATTATTTTAATGGGAATCCGTGACCAGGTTCGACCAGGTGTTAAACAAGACCTACAAAAATTGAAATCACTTGGTGTTAAAAATCTCATTGTATTATCAGGAGATAATCAAGGTACCGTTAATTTAGTTAAAAAAGAGCTAGGATTAACCGAGGCCCATGGCGATATGCTGCCTGAGGATAAGCAGTCATTTCTAAAAGAAAGACAGTCTAATGGTGAAATTGTTGCTTTTATTGGTGATGGTGTGAACGATAGCCCCTCTCTAGCTACTGCAGAAGTAGGGATAGCTATGGGAAATGGAACAGATGTAGCCATTGAAAGTTCAGATATTGTTTTGATGAATTCCAATTTTAATCGTCTCCCCCATGCTTTAGGTTTAGCTAAGGGGACATATGCGAATATGCGACAAAATATTCTTATTGCTGTTGGTGTGGTGATAATATTACTCTTTAGTTTAATATTCAGTGAATGGATGTCTATGTCAATTGGTATGTTAGTTCATGAGGCAAGTATTTTGGTCGTTATTTTAAATGCAATGAGATTAAGAGGATATCAATTAAAATAATTGATCTGTATCAATTATTCTAAAAAAAATACCTTATATAATTTATTTAAAGGAGTGATAGATATGACAAAAGCAACATTAAAATTAGAAACATTAACTTGTCCATCATGTTTACAAAAAATTGAAAGTGGTTTAAAACAGACTGCTGGTGTAGAAAAGGATTCTGTAAAAGTGCTGTTTAATGCAAGTAAAGTAAAGGTGGATTTTGATGAAGAACAAGTCAATTTGAGTACAATTGAAAACGCTATTGAAAACTTAGGATATTCCGTTATTAGTTCAAAAGTAAAGGAAGGTTTATAAAATGACAACAGTAAACGAAAGACAAGAAAAATTAGCTGCTGAACAAGCCTATAAAGAACACATTCACCATACAAAGATTAATGCTGCAGCTGTTACAGATCATATACTGGCCAATATTCATACCTTACATGTAAAATTACATCAATATCACTGGTATGTAAAAGGGGCAAATTTCTATTCATTGCATGAA
>NZ_JBOEQF010000490.1:0-1396 GCF_050689315.1 Aerococcus sp. L_32 | reverse complement strand
TTAACTGAAGGAAAGCCTGAAGTGGGCGAATTTGTTTACTATGGAAATAATCAAGAGGAGGATTTGTCTCTACTATTCTCGGTTGAAAGGGAATCTGATCATCCCTTAGCAGACGCTATTACGAATAAGTTAGCGCAATATAAACTACGACCTGTAGAGCGTACACAGGTTATAAAAGGTGGGGGCATAATTGCTCACGTTGATGGACACGTCGTTGCAGTAGGGAATAAACACTTAATGGAACAAGAAAGGATATCACTATCTGCTGATGTGCTTAAAAAATTAGATACATTAGAAAGAGACGGTAGTTCAATTGTATTAACAGCAGTTGATCATCAGTTAATGATTTTAATGGGAATCCGTGACCAGGTTCGACCAGGTGTTAAACGAGACCTACAAAAATTGAAATCACTTGGTGTTAAAAATCTCATTGTATTATCAGGGGATAATCAAGGTACTGTTAATTTAGTTAAAAAGGAGCTAGGATTAACCGAGGCCCATGGCGATATGCTGCCTGAGGATAAGCAGTCATTTCTAAAAGAAAGACAGTCTACTGGTGAAATTGTTGCGTTTATTGGTGATGGTGTGAATGATAGCCCCTCTCTAGCTACTGCAGAAGTAGGGATAGCTATGGGAAATGGAACAGATGCAGCCATTGAAAGTTCAGATATTGTTTTGATGAATTCCAATTTTAATCGTCTCCCCCATGCTTTAGGTTTAGCTAAAGGGACATATGCGAATATGCGACAAAATATTCTTATTGCTGTTGGTGTGGTGATAATATTGCTCTTTAGTTTAATATTCAGTGAATGGATGTCTATGTCAATTGGTATGTTAGTTCACGAGGCAAGTATTTTGGTTGTTATTTTAAATGCAATGAGATTAAGAGGATATCAATTAAAATAATTGATCTGTATCAATTATTTTAAAAAAAATACCTTATATAATTTATTTAAAGGAGTGATAGATATGACTAAAGCAACATTAAAATTAGAAACATTAACTTGTCCATCATGTTTACAAAAAATTGAAAGTGGGTTAAAGCAAACTGCTGGTGTAGAAAAGGATTCTGTAAAAGTGCTGTTCAATGCAAGTAAGGTAAAAGTGGATTTTGATGAAGAACAAGTCAATTTGAGCACAATTGAAAATGTTATTGAAAACTTAGGATATTCCGTTATTAGTTCAAAAGTGAAGGAAGGTATATAAAATGACAACAGTAAATGAAAGACAAGAAAAATTAGCTGCTGAACAAGCCTATAAAGAACACATTCACCATACCAAGATTAATGCTGCAGCTGTTACAGATCATATACTGGCCAATATTCATACCTTACATGTAAAATTACATCAATATCACTGGTATGTAAAAGGGGCAAATTTCTATTCATTGCATGAG
>NZ_JBOEQF010000489.1:0-1400 GCF_050689315.1 Aerococcus sp. L_32 | reverse complement strand
CGGCTTACCGCTAGTATGTTTACCAATCGGCATCCCACGTCCATTATCGGTAACAATTGCTGAACCGTCTTTAGCAAGGGTTACTGTAATATGGTCAGCATACCCACTCAAGGCCTCGTCAATTGAGTTATCGACAATTTCATACACTAAATGGTGTAAACCACGTGCATCTGTTGACCCGATATACATACCAGGACGTTTTCTAACTGCTTCCAGTCCTTCTAATACCTGGATCGAACTTTCATCATAAGTTGATTTATTATTTTGGTTTGTTGGTTTGGCCAAATCGTTTACCCCACTTTCAATCTTTTTCATCATATATTAAAACCGCTGATTTGCCAAATAGGATCAATATTAATAGGCCCAATAATTTGCGGGCAACTCATACATTATAGCCTAAAAATATTCGAAAGAAAGAAAATATTCTTAGGAAAATTTTTGATTTTCATAACTAGCTAATTAAGTTTGCAATATTTAAATTTGTCTCATATAACTGTATTCCTTTGAATTAATGATATAATATAGGGAGTCTATAGATTTATCGAAAGGAATTAAATCATGTTAACGATTCTATTACTAATCGTCGCTTACCTATTGGGGTCTATTCCCTTTGGTTTAGTTGTCGGCAAACTCATCTATAAAAAAGATATTCGCCAATTCGGCTCAGGAAATATCGGTACGACAAATGCCTTCCGAGCTTTTGGTACCATTGGAGGCGTCCTTGTTTTCATCTGTGATATGGTAAAAGGGGCTATCCCCGTCTTACTAGCGATCTGGTTGAATCCTGGCTTACATCCTTTACTATTTGGTGGTATGGCCATCGTTGGTCATTCATTTCCACTATTCCTTAAATTTAATGGTGGTAAAGCAGTGGCAACCTCATTTGGTGTAGTTTTAGCCTATCATCCGTTATTTGCCTTGATTTCAATCGCATCATTCTTTGTATCCTTATTCATCACAAGTATGGTCAGCTTCTCTTCAATCTTTGCGGTTATTTTTGCAACGATTTTAAGCCTATTCTACCAAGACTTGGGCTTAACAATTGCGACTGTTTTAGTCTTAATCTTGGTTGTTGTCCGTCATAAAGATAACATTAAACGGATTCGTCAAGGAACAGAGTCAAAAGTGCCCTTTGGTTTAAACAAAGCCAAGAAAAAATAAATGAATCAAAATCAATAAAATAAAGAGCGATCCAGATTAGCACTTCAACAAGCTAATCTTTGGGACGCTCTTTTTTCTGTTTGGCATGGGGGTGAAACTGTAGGTAGTTATCCCGTAATTTTTCTTTTGATAAATGGGTGTAGATTTGTGTCGTGGATAAGGAAGCATGGCCTAGTAGTTCTTGAACAGTTCTTATATCTGCCCCATTGTTGAGTAAATGAGTGGCAAATGAATGCCGC
>NZ_JBOEQF010000488.1:0-1401 GCF_050689315.1 Aerococcus sp. L_32 | reverse complement strand
TGGTTTACCGCTAGTATGTTTACCAATCGGCATCCCACGTCCATTATCGGCAACAATTGCCGAACCGTCTTTAGCAAGGGTTACTGTAATGTGGTCAGCATACCCACTCAAGGCCTCGTCAATTGAGTTATCGACAATCTCATACACTAAATGGTGTAAACCACGCGCATCTGTTGACCCGATATACATACCAGGACGTTTTCTAACTGCTTCCAGGCCTTCTAATACCTGGATCGAACTTTCATCATAAGTTGATTTATTATTTTGGTTTGTTGGTTTGGCCAAATCATTTACCCCACTTTCAATCTTTTTCATCATATATTAAAACCGCTGATTTGCCAAATAGAATCAATATTAATAGCCCCAATTATTTGCGGGCAACTCATACATTATAGCCTAAAAATATTCGAAAGAAAGAAAATATTCTTGGGAAAATTTTTGATTTTCATAACTAGCTAATTAAGTTTGCAATATTTAAATTTGTCTCATATAACTGTATTCCTTTGAATTAATGATATAATATAGAGAGTCTATAGATTTATTGAAAGGAATTAAATCATGTTAACGATTCTATTACTAGTCGTCGCTTACCTATTGGGATCTATTCCCTTTGGTTTAGTTGTCGGCAAACTCATCTATAAAAAAGATATTCGCCAATTCGGCTCAGGAAATATCGGTACGACAAATGCTTTCCGAGCTTTTGGTACCACTGGAGGCGTCCTTGTTTTCATCTGTGATATGATAAAAGGGGCAATCCCCGTCTTACTAGCCATCTGGTTGAACCCAGGCTTACACCCTTTACTATTTGGTGGTATGGCCATCGTTGGTCACTCATTCCCGCTATTCCTAAAATTTAATGGTGGTAAAGCAGTGGCAACCTCATTTGGTGTAGTTCTAGCCTATCATCCGGTATTTGCCTTGATTTCAATCGCATCATTCTTTATATCCTTATTCATCACAAGTATGGTAAGCTTCTCTTCAATCTTTGCGGTGATTTTTGCAACGATTTTAAGCTTATTCTACCAAGACTTGGGCCTAACAATTGCGACTGTTTTAGTCTTAATCCTAGTTGTTGTCCGTCATAAAGATAACATTAAACGGATTCGTCAAGGAACAGAGTCAAAAGTGCCCTTTGGTTTAAACAAAGCCAAGAAAAAATAAATGAATCAAAATTAATAAAATAAAGAGCGATCCCAGATTAGCACTTCAACAAGCTAATCTTTGGGACGCTCTTTTTTCTGTTTGGCATGAGGATGAAACTGTAGGTAGTTATCCCGTAATTTTTCTTTTGATAAATGGGTGTAAATTTGTGTAGTGGATAAGGAAGCGTGGCCTAGTAGTTCTTGAACAGTTCTTATATCCGCCCCATTGTTGAGTAAATGAGTGGCAAATGAATGCCGT
>NZ_JBOEQF010000487.1:0-1403 GCF_050689315.1 Aerococcus sp. L_32 | reverse complement strand
GCTTTAGCTAGTGTTAATGCGGACAGAGGTGTATTTATCACCACTTCAAGTTTTTCAACTGGCGCAATGGAATTCGCAAGAAATCAAGGGATTGTATTGATTGATGGTAATCAGTTAACTAAGTTAATGCTTGAATATAAGGTTGGTGTAGAGCCTGCACAAGAATATGTCGTATATCAAATCAATTATGATGATTTTGAGCCTGAGGAGTAAAAAATAAAATCGGATTTTCAAAGATCAATATAATCTAAGATTAGTAGGATAGAGAATATAATTAAAATTTACATTTTTAACTGTAAATATTATTTAAGGAGCGATTTTATGGTGGCAGAAATAAGTATGTTAGGAGCTGATTTTAAAGAAGTTCTTACGTCGGGAGTAGCAGATAAAGCAGTTGGATTAGTTTCTAGTGTAAAGAAGAATTTAGATAAGGATAAAACTATATCAGCATATGAAAATGCCTTTACACAGTTCATTCAAGAAAATCATGAACTGAAAACTATTTCTATGGGATATAGAGATCAATTTGATCAAATTTATTTAAGTGAAAAAGATATAGATTATTTACAACAGACTGCTACAAGACTAATAAATTTATTCCAGAGACTACTGATGAAAAGAAAGAAGAATTGGAAAACCAATTAGTTAATCAACAAGGGCAATCAAATCTAGAAGCTGAACTAGTTATTAAACAATGGGAGAAAGAACAAATGAAGCAACGAAAGTCGATAGAACAATTTAGTAGATTTAATACAAGTAGATACATAACGTACTATGCAACTATTGGGATTTAATTATCGTGAAGCAATAGGGGAGCCGTTAACCGAATTGGTTGCAAATTCTATTAAGGAATCTACTAAAACTTCAATGGGATAAAGTTAATATAGTATGAAGAATCTTGTAGATTAAAACAAGTAATCCCGCTAGTAATTATTTGAAGATAACTATCAAAAAGGCTATGAGCAAGCGAAACCTTCCAAAAACAATATAATTCCATCAAGCCACTCATCTGGGTGGCTTTTTCTATACCCAAAATCCCATTATACACTTCAACCCTCACTTCCTTATATCTCCACCTATAAAGATAGGCTATAATGAAAATAAATAACCATATTGGAGGATTTAACATGAGACGTGTAATTATTGATTCAGATACTGCTGGGGACGATACAACGGCCATATTGATGGCGATGAAATACTTTAAGGTAGAAGGGATCACCATCGTTGCAGGTAATGTGGCTTTTGACCAAGAAGTTGATAATGCCTTAACGACAATTGAAACCTATCAACCAGACTATAAGATTCCAGTGTTTAAGGGTTATCAAAATCCGATGACCGCACTGCCAAATGAAACGCACGATACGGTAGAGGAGATTCAAGGTGGCAATGGAATGGGCGATGCT
>NZ_JBOEQF010000486.1:0-1405 GCF_050689315.1 Aerococcus sp. L_32 | reverse complement strand
ATGGCACAATCCATTTTGACAAGAGGATCTGAAGAGATATTACCTAGTGTAGAAGGTAAATTTGAAGCCAATAAGGACTTCAATAAAGCTTGTGTGATTGAACGTCACGGTCATTCGGGTGGTATCGGTGTGAGCGCGATTAAGGGCTATAATATTGAAAATGGCGCGATTGCGACTAGTGTGTCCCATGATGCGCATAATATTACGGTTGTGGGCGATAATGACGCGGATATACTACTGGCTGTGAAAGAATTGGACCGTATTCAGGGAGGTTATGTGATTGCTTCTAAGGGAGAAATTGTTGCAGCCTTACCACTAGAATTGGCTGGTATTATCAGTATTCAGTCAGGTAAAACGGTACAAGCGCAATTAAATAAGATGGTGGCTCATGCTAGAACACTTGGTGTGCCTGAATCTATCGACCCATTTATGACCCTATCCTTCATTGCCTTAACGGTCATTCCAGAATTACGGCTCACAGATAATGGGCTATATGATGTGAATCTGGGGCAATTTATTTAAGAAAATAAGATATTATAAAGTGATAATAAAAAACGACCCTCATTATTTAGTGATAATGGGGGTCGTTTGCTGTTAATATTTTAGTCTTTGTAAGACACAACTAGGTATCTATGTGGTTCTTTCCCTTCAGAATGGGTCGCAATATATGAATATCTAGCCAATTGCGCGTGGATAATTTTCCGTTCAGCAGCAGGTAGTGGGTCCAAGAAAACAGGTTGTCTTGACTTGGCTACTTGGTCCGCTGTTTTACGTGCTAATCTCGCTAATGTTTCTTGACGTCTTTCCCGATAGTTGCCGACATTTACAATCACTTTGACATGTGGGCGCACATATTGGTGGGTCATCACTTGAGCAAGTGTCTCTAAGGAATTAATGATCTTCCCGTGTTTACCAATAACCAAGCCTTTTTTATCAGTTTGGATATTGTAAATAACAGTACGACCACGGTCCTCAACTTCAATATTGGCGTCTACTAGGTAGGATGCCAACACGTCAATCAGGTATTCAGCTACATGTTCCACATCTTTGAAGTCTTCATCTACCAATTCTAAGTCTTGGTCCGCTTGAACAGCGGTTTCAGCCGCTTCTTCTGATTCAACTTCTACTTCAGCAATAGTTGCTTCTTTAATAAAAGTTTCCTCATTAATTGATGGTTCAGACTTTTCAGTAATCACTTCATCAGAGGCAAGTTCTTCATCAACTTCTTGCTCCGATTCAAACTCAGCGCCTTGAGTCTCTGGCGCTTCATCAAAACTTGTTGATTCAACAACTTCTTCTTCAGTTTCATCTGTTACTGAATTGATTTCTGTATCTGCATTTTCAGATGGCGCCACTGCTGATGTGTTTTCTTGACCTAAATCAGGGAAGGAATATAAATCATCTA
>NZ_JBOEQF010000485.1:0-1427 GCF_050689315.1 Aerococcus sp. L_32 | reverse complement strand
TGGTGTGGCAAACGAATTAATTTCTTGCCCAAGTAATACAACAACAGAAGAATTGTTGGCGGTTATCCAACAATATAATGAAGATGAAACAGTACAAGGTATCATGATTGAGATGCCTTTACCAAAACAAATTGACGTACAAAAAATTAATATTGCGATTGATCCAGATAAAGATTTAGATGCCATTCACCCAGTACATTTAGGAAACCTATTAGCCGGTAATCAAAGTCGGGTACCGAATACACCACTTTCTGCTATCACCTTGATGGACGAAGTAAATACGACTTTTAGAGGGAAACGCGCTGTTATGATTGGCCGGTCTACAATCGTTGGAAAACCACTAGCAGATTTGATGTTACAACGTGGGGCTACGGTAACGGTTGCCCACAGTCAAACGGAAAATATGGCTGAATTAACGCGGTCTGCTGATATTATTTGTGTTGCCGTTGGTATTCCGAAATTTTTAACAGAAGATATGGTTTCACCAGGTACAACTGTAATTGATATCGGGACTACATATGATGAAAATGGTAAAGTTACTGGTGACGTAGATTTTGAAAATGTCGCTGAGAAAACCCATGCCATTACACCGGTGCCAGGCGGTGTTGGACCAGTCACCAAATTAATGGTATTTAAACAGATGATTGATAGATTAGAGGAAGTGACAGGTATTGTCTGATAAGAATTATTTAACCGTTAGCCAGTTAACGCAATATATTGCAACCAAGTTTGAAAAGGACCCTTATTTACATCAGGTCTACGTAACAGGTGAAGTATCAAATTTTAGAAAACGCGCTAAGCATCAGTATTTCTCCTTAAAGGATGATCATGCAGTATTATCTGGGGTCATGTTTGCCAATGCTTTTAACCAGCTGAAATTTGATTTAGAAGACGGAATGAAAGTCTTAGCAATCGGTCGTATCGGTGTTTTTAATGCGACTGGGCGTTACCAGTTGTATGTTGACCACCTTGAGCCAGATGGTGTGGGTGCTCTTTACCAACGCTATGAGCAATTAAAGAAACAGTTAACTGAAGAAGGCCTTTTTCATTTTGATCCGAAGCCGATTCCAAGATTTCCAAAAAATATCGCAGTCATTACTTCGCCATCAGGTGCTGTAATTAGAGATATCATTACAACCGTTAAGCGTCGGTACCCGATCGTGCAATTGACCTTGTACCCAACCGCAGTCCAAGGCAAGCATGCTGCCGACGAACTGGTGAAGAATTTAGAACGGGTGTCCGCACACGGTGACTATGACACAGTGATTATCGGCCGTGGTGGTGGATCGATTGAAGACTTGTGGCCTTTCAACGAGGAGAAGGTCGTTCGTGCCGTCCGCAAAATGGACATTCCTATTATTTCATCAGTCGGCCATGAAACGGATACAACCCTCGTTGACTTTGCCAGCGATCAAAGAGCAGCCACA
>NZ_JBOEQF010000484.1:0-1427 GCF_050689315.1 Aerococcus sp. L_32 | reverse complement strand
CGTCGCTGCTCTTTGATCGCTGGCAAAGTCAACGAGGGTTGTGTCTGTTTCATGACCGACTGAGGAAATAATAGGGATATCCATTTTCCGGACGGCACGAACGACCTTCTCCTCGTTGAATGGCCACAAGTCTTCAATCGATCCACCACCGCGGCCGATAATCACTGTATCATAATCACCATGTGCGGACACCTGTTCTAAATTCTTCACCAATTCGTCGGCAGCGTGCTTGCCTTGGACTGCGGTTGGATACAAGGTCAATTGCACAATTGGGTACCGACGCTTAACGGTTGTAATGATATCTCTAATTACAGCGCCTGATGGCGAAGTAATGACTGCAATATTTTTGGGAAATCTTGGAATCGGCTTAGGATCAAAATGAAAAAGGCCTTCTTCAGTTAACTGTTTCTTTAATTGCTCATAGCGCTGGTAAAGAGCACCTACACCATCTGGCTCAAGGTGGTCAATATATAACTGATAACGACCAGTTGCATTAAAAACACCGATACGACCAATTGCTAAGACTTTCATCCCATCTTCTAAATCAAATTTTAGTTGGTTAAAAGCACTGGCAAACATGACCCCAGATAATACTGCATGATCATCCTTTAAGGAGAAATACTGATGTTTAGCGCGTTTTCTATAATTTGATACTTCACCCGTTACATAGACCTGGTGTAAATAAGGGTCCTTTTCAAACTTGGTGGCAATATATTGCGTCAACTGGCTAACAGTTAAATAATTCTTATCAGACAATACCTGTCACTTCCTCTAATCTATCAATCATCTGTTTAAATACCATTAATTTGGTGACTGGCCCAACACCACCTGGTACTGGTGTAATGGCATGGGTTTTCTCTGCGACATTTTCAAAGTCTACGTCACCAGTAACTTTCCCATTTTCATCATATGTAGTCCCAATATCAATCACTGTTGTGCCTGGTGAAACCATATCTTCTGTTAAGAAGTTCGGAATACCAACGGCAACACAAATAATATCAGCAGACCGCGTTAATTCTGCCATATTTTCTGTTTGACTGTGGGCAATCGTTACCGTAGCCCCACGTTGTAACATCAATTCTGCTAGTGGTTTTCCAACGATTGTAGACCTGCCAATCATCACAGCACGTTTCCCTCGAAAAGTCGTATTCACTTCGTCCATCAAGGTGATTGCTGAGAGTGGTGTATTCGGTACCCGGCTTTGATTACCAGCTAATAGGTTCCCCAAATGTACAGGGTGAATGGCATCTAAATCTTTATCCGGATCAATCGCAATATTAATTTTTTGTACGTCAATTTGTTTTGGCAAAGGCATTTCAATCATGATACCTTGTACTGTTTCATCTTCATTATATTGTTGGATAACCGCCAACAATTCTTCTGTTGTTGTATTACTTGGGCAAGAAATTAATTCGTTTGCCACGCCG
>NZ_JBOEQF010000483.1:0-1428 GCF_050689315.1 Aerococcus sp. L_32 | reverse complement strand
CGCTGTTCAAGTGATTGTAGATAACATTGCACAAAAATACTAAGTGACACCCCTTTAAAAAATTTGAGGATGGTTTAGCTAATGGTTTAGTAATCATCGCTAAGCTGTCCTCTGTTTATTTTTAAGATGTGACAAAAGTCGTACAGGCTTTCGAACTTCGCACCATAGTCGGGTTCAAGCCTCCAAAAAGGACTGCGTTTCAGCTTGGGTTGGACTGACTGTGTCAGCCATTGCCCTAATCTTCCAACGGTTCCTTTCTTGGCGTCGGCTTTCTCACTCTTATATTACTTACCATGTTTTCTAGTGAAGGAGTTGGTTGCAGTGGTTAAAACTGCAAAAGAAAGAAAAAAAGTGAACTTCACTTCTGAGCAAAAGAGTCGTATCAATCAAGCGACTTTAGCCTCAATCATCCCTGGTGGTGGACAATTCGTAAACAAGCAAGTCCTAAAAGGTGTCATCTTTTTAGTGATTTTTGCCTTATACATTCTCCACTTATTTAGCTTTGGGTTTGACGCCTTCAACGGCTTGATTACCCTAGGTGTAACACCTCGTGAAGATCATTCCCTCTTCTTATTAATTGAAGGGGTACTTGAATTATTAATAACTGTCATCTTTGTTATTTTCTACGCCGTACAAATGTGGGATGCGCGCAATGTGGCTAAACTAAACGCCATCAACCCAGATAAGGTCAACCGATCAGCCAAGGATATCTTAAATAACCTTTACGAATCAGGTTTCCCATATCTATTAACCATCCCAGCCTATATCTTAATGTTATTTGCAATTGTTTTCCCGGTAGTGGTAACGATTCTAATCGTATTTACCAACTACGACTTCCAACACATTCCACCGGCTAAACTCATTGAGTGGACAGGGTTGGAGACCTTTAATTCTATTTTTACCTTAACAACTTACCAAGAAACGTTTGGTGCCGTATTCTCATGGACCGTCATTTGGACCCTATTTGCTACAACCTTGCAAGTAGGTCTAGGGATTTTCCTAGCGATTCTGATGAATCAACCATTCATCAAATTCCGTCGCTTCTTTGGGGTAATCCTACTATTACCATGGGCGGTACCAGCCTTCATCTCGATCTTAACCTTTTCAAATATGTTCAACCCATCTGCTGGAGCCATCAACTCCCAGGTCATTCCGTTTATCAATAACTTGATCCCATTCTTGGAAATTCCAGCATTAGCCTGGAAAACGGACCCATTCTGGACCAAGGTGGCCTTAATTTCTATCCAGGGTTGGCTTGGTTTCCCATATATTTACGTATTGACCACGTCAATTTTACAATCTATTCCAGGTGAGTGGTATGAAGCCGCTTCAATCGACGGGGCTTCACCAATCCAAAAATTCCGATTCATTACCTTCCCGCATATCTTGTCAGTTGCGGCACCGGTATTAATCACGCAATACACAGGG
>NZ_JBOEQF010000482.1:0-1430 GCF_050689315.1 Aerococcus sp. L_32 | reverse complement strand
AGAAATCGTTAACCTATACGCCACAGATGGTTACGACCCACAAGACTACTACAAACAAGAACGTATTCAATCAATCGTTGATTTCATCATCTCAGATGAATTGATGGCTTACGGTATTCCTGAACGTCTGCAACGTCTATATAACGACATAACCAACAAGGACTACTTCATGGCTTTAATTGATTTAGAAGAATTTATTGATGTGAAAGAAAAAGTTTACTACGACTATGAAGATCGTCGCGACTGGACCCGTCGTTCATTGATCAATATCGCGAACGCAGGTTACTTCTCAGCTGACCGTACGATTGCAGAATACAATAAAGATATTTGGCACTTAGACCAGTAATTATTTGTAGAGAGGTGTGACAAAAGTCGCTAAGAATAACCACGTTGGACCAAAAGCCGAACAATTACTGAAAGTAATTGGAGTATTTTGGGAAACGTCGGGAAATTCTGACTTTTGGAACCCGATATTGTGAGTAAAGTTTAATTATGTGCATAATCAAAGAAGACCGAGTGGGGAAAAAGATCCTGCTCGGTTTTTCTTGTATCTTTGGGACAGGAAGGGGATAATAATGAAAAGGGTTTCATATTCTTGCTAACCCTATTTTGACACAAGCAGGACAGGAGGGTATTCAAGTGAAGAAAGCATTAATTGTATGCGCAGGTGGGATGTTATCGTCACTAGTCGCTAAGAAGGCAACCACACTATTTCAAACACAGGGTACAGACATTGAGGTCGCTGCAACCTCCGTCTATGCCGGACAAAAGGCAATTGAAGACGATCAATTTGATTTGTACTTAGTCAGCCCGCAAACGAGGATGTATTTCGATAACTTAGCCAAATTTGCCCACCGGATGGCTAAACCTATTGTAAAAATCCCACCCCAAGCTTACGTACCGCTACCCAAGCAAACGCAAATGTTGGCAGACCTGATAGAAGCACATATTTGAAGGTGTGTGATCAGAACCAGAATGTATTTTCTGGTTTTTTATTGCATGTTAGCGTAAAATAGTTGCAATATATCGTAAGCACTTACATTTTTTGGAGGCGGTTTAATGACAGCACAAGCACTCTATTTAGGCATTGATATCGGCGGTACAAATATTAAATCAGGATTGGTAGACAAATCGGGTCAGATTACCAACCAAGATAAGCGGAAAACGCCACAGAACTTACCTGATTTAAAATTAGCCATCATTGATATTGTCAATCAAGCACAGGCACTAGTGGGCGACCAGTTGAAAGGGGTTGGCTTTTCAGCTCCTGGACGGGTGGTTACAGAAACAGGCGTTGTCCATGTTGGGGGCGCAATCCCCTTTATCGATGGCTTAAATTTCAAACACTTTATTCAAGGAAATTTTGGCTTACCAGCGGCGGCTATTAACGACGGTAAGGCAGCAGCTCAAGCTGAATTGTGGCAAGGTCA
>NZ_JBOEQF010000481.1:0-1432 GCF_050689315.1 Aerococcus sp. L_32 | reverse complement strand
ATTCTTCACGCACAGCAACCCGGACAGCACGACCATTGGCTAGGACAATCACTTGTAAATCTTCCACATCATTTAGCGCATTTTGAATAGTTGGTAAGATGGTTTCCCAATCTTTCATCTCATGTACATGAAAAATAACACGTTTTAACATTAGATTACTCCTTTTTATTCATTTACCTTGGCATTTGTTTTCGTATAGCTTACAAATTTACTAGGACCATACAGCTATTATCTTGCTTTAAACGATCTTATAATCAATCGTTTCATTCCCTTAAATTATAGCATATGCCTTAAGTCTATTATAGCCGTTTACGATTAGATTCATCATACGTTAAAAAGCTATCCCAGAATTGTAGGATAGCTTTTCATATCTTCTGACTTAAACACGTGCGACGTGACCACCTTGCAGGTAAACCATGATAATGGATACATCTGCAGGGTTTACACCTGATACACGACTAGCTTGTGCTAAGGTGCGTGGGCCGATTTCTTTCAAGCGCTGGCGCGCTTCAGTGGCTAAGCTGTCGATGGCATCCCAATCGATGTCAGCTGGAATCTCTTTTTGCTCTAAACGGTGTAATTTTTCTACTTTACGTTGTTCTTTAACAATATAACCAGCATATTTGATTTGGATTTCAACTTGTTCTGTTACTTGACGTGATAAATCCTTGTCGCTTGGGGCGAATTTAAGGATATCATCAATTTTAAGCTCTGGACGACGTAGTAAGTCGCTCGCCATAATCCCATCTTTTAAGGCTGCGGAATTTTTCTCTGCTAGGTAGTCTTGTAATTCTTGAGTTGGTTTCAAGCGAACATTGGCTAAACGGTCTAATTCTTCAGCAACCTCTGCTTGGTTTGATTTGTATAAGTTGTATTGTTCTTCAGAGACTAAACCAAATTCATAACCTTTTTCAGTTAAACGAGTATCAGCGTTGTCATGACGTAATAATAAACGGTATTCAGCGCGTGATGTTAATAATCGATACGGTTCAGTTGTCCCTTTTGTGACTAAGTCATCGATCATTACCCCAATATAGCCTTGGTCACGGCCGATAACAAATGGCTCTTCGCCGCGGATTTTAAGGACGGCGTTGATCCCTGCGTATAAACCTTGACCAGCAGCTTCTTCATAACCAGAAGTACCGTTTGTTTGACCGGCTGTAAATAAGTTGGCCACTTGTTTAGTTTCTAAGTTTACTTTCAATTGGTTTGGTTTCACCACATCGTACTCAATGGCGTATCCGTTACGCATGATACGTGCGTTTTCCAAGCCTTTAACTGAATGAATCATGTCATTTTGAACGTCTTCTGGTAGTGAAGTTGAAAGTCCTTGGACATAGATTTCTTCGTTATCTAACCCTTCAGGCTCAAGGAAGATTTGGTGTTTTGGTTTATCTGCAAAACGCACAATCTTATCTTCAATTGACGGACA
>NZ_JBOEQF010000480.1:0-1434 GCF_050689315.1 Aerococcus sp. L_32 | reverse complement strand
TGCTTTTGTCAGCATGTCGACCATGTTTTCTAATGGCATAAATAGATCCCCCTGATTTTTAATTTTGATGTGCTCGTGCTTATTGTAACCCTTATCAATTGCATTTTACAAGAGTTTTGCCTCATAAAAAATAAAATATTAATTGATGCCATAAAATAACAATTTGCAAACGCATACATCGTTTTTATTATTCTGTTCATACAATTTTTGCAATAATAATCCTAATCGTTTATAGGCTTTTTTGACTGAAAATAATCATTTTCTCCTAAACCAGGCTATTCCACTGACTAAGATTGGCTAGCACTCGAATCTTCATCAGTAGCAATAGCTGCAGTGGTTGTATCTGCTACTTCTGCATCACTTGCACCACTTTTAGCATCAGCTTCCACAGCGTTTTTGTCATCGTGACTCCATGCACCATTCATTGAAGCGCTAGTTGAAGCATCAGTTGTATCTTCCTCAATTTTCACTAACTTTTGTCCTGTTTGTTCTAGATACCACTCAATTACAGGTTGCAAGTCTAAAACATGCTCGTTGATTCCACGATACTTACCATCTTCATCATGAATAGCCACATAATTATGGACAACATAATTTTCTTTATGGATTGGTACGTGTACATGAACACCTTCCATGTTTCCTGACCGCAATTGAGAGATTACCCAAGAAACGTTCTTCACAGCACGTGGTGGGTGAACAGCACCGAGTGGGCTACCAACATCTTTTTCGTAACGAGAAGCAAACATGTCTTGACCAGGTTTCACGCGATTATAATAGATGTATTGGTTATTTTCATCTGCATAAGTCAATTCAAGAGGAATTGTCTTTAGGAACCAGTTTAATTGGTCTACTGTTAACAACCCTCTATCCAGTTTCACATAGGTATCACCTTCGACAGCGCCCACTTTTGCTGCAGCTTGCTCAACCCAATCCGGTGCGGTCATGTCTACACCCTCAATGGTTGTGTCACAATGCTTAGTTGCAGTTAAATCTTCCTCAGGGAATACGGGGTTATCTTTAAGTGGTTGAACAGATTCAACGTATTTCATAAACTTCTCTAAGCTACCTTTCAAGAAACTTACAGTGCTAGGTTCAACTAAATCACCATTAGCATTGATTGCCTCTTTACAATTTCCTAATAGGAACTCTTGCCCTGGCATGACTAAAGCATCAATTCCTGGTGCCTCAAGAATTTGACGTAAGTGTAATTGTGATCGTGATGTTCCTTGATCTAGATAAGAAGCACCGATGATTTTTACAGGTTTGTTTTTCAATGGATGAATTGTGAAGGATAACCATTCCAATGCACTCTTCAATGGTCCTGGCGTTGTATGGTTGTGCTCCGCTGTAGCAATAATCACACCATCTGCTTGGCGGATTTTCCGATTCAAGGTATGAACAGGCCCCTCCGTCGCTAACTCTGGGTTATCTTGG
>NZ_JBOEQF010000479.1:0-1434 GCF_050689315.1 Aerococcus sp. L_32 | reverse complement strand
CGCTTTTGTCAGCATGTCGACCATGTTTTCTAATGGCATAAATAGATCCCCCTGATTTTTAATTTTGATGTGCTCGTGCTTATTGTAACCCTTATCAATTGCATTTTACAAGAGTTTTGTCTCATAAAAAATAAATATTAATTGTTGCCATAAAATAACAATCCGCAAACGCATACATCTTCTTTATTATTCTGCTTATACAATTTTTGCAATAATAACCCTAGTCGTTTATAGGTTTTTTTGACCGAAAATGATCATTTTCCCTCTAAACCCGGTTATTACATTGACTAAGACTGGCTAGCACTCGAATCTTCATCAGTACCAATTGCTGCAGGGGTTGTATCTGCTACCGCTGCATCACTTGCACCACTTTCAGCATCAGCTTCCACTGTGTTTTTATCATCGTGGCTCCAAGCACCGTTCATTGAAGCGCTAGTTGAAGCATCCGTCGTATCTTCCTCAATTTTCACTAACTTTTGTCCTGTTTGTTCTAGATACCACTCAATTACAGGTTGCAAGTCTAAAACATGCTCGTTGATGCCACGATACTTACCCTCTTCATCATGCATAGCTACATAATTGTGGACAACATAATTATCTTTATGGATTGGTACGTGTACATGAACACCTTCCATGTTTCCTGACCGCAATTGAGAAATTACCCAAGAAACATTCTTCACAGCGCGTGGTGGGTGAACAGCACCAAGTGGGCTACCTACATCTTTTTCGTAACGAGAAGCAAACATGTCTTGGCCAGGTTTCACTCGGTTATAGTAAATATACTGGTTATTCTCATCTGCATAAGTCAATTCAAGAGGGATTGTCTTTAAGAACCAATTTAATTGGTTTACTGTTAATAAACCACGGTCTAATTTAACATAAGTATCGCCTTCAACAGCGCCAACCTTCTCTGCAGCCCGCTCAACCCAATCTGGTGCAGTCATATCTACGCCTTCGATGGTTGTTTCACAATGTTTCGTAGCAGTTAAATCTTCCTCAGGGAATACTGGGTTATCTTTAAGTGGTTGAACAGATTCCACGTACTTCATGAACTTCTCTAAGCTTTCTTTCAAGAAACTTACAGTGCTAGGTTCAACTAAATCACCATTAGCGTTGATAGCCTCTTTACAATTTCCTAATAGGAACTCTTGACCTGGCATTACTAAAGCATCGATTCCTGGTGCCTCAAGAATTTGACGTAAGTGTAATTGTGACCGTGATGTTCCTTGGTCTAGATAAGAAGCACCGATGATTTTTACAGGTTTGTTTTTCAATGGATGAATTGTGAAGGATAGCCATTCCAATGCACTCTTCAAAGGCCCTGGTGTTGTATGGTTATGTTCCGCTGTAGCAATAATCACACCATCTGCTTGGCGGATTTTCCGGTTCAAGGTATGAACAGGTCCCTCTGTCGCTAACTCCGGATTATCTTGA
>NZ_JBOEQF010000478.1:0-1436 GCF_050689315.1 Aerococcus sp. L_32 | reverse complement strand
ATCGATCCAGAGTTAGGCATAGATATTGCGAACTTAGGCCTAATATATGAAGTAGATATGGATGAAGCAGGGAAGGTTGAAGTCATAATGACTTTAACAACTGCCGGTTGTCCCTTAGCAGACTTCATTGATAGTGACGTGAGATATCAATTAGCTAACTTTGATAAAATTACTGAAATCGATATAAAAGTTGTCTTTAAACCGCATTGGGATTTATCTCGCATCTCACGCTTTGCTCGTATTGCTTTAGGTATTCCGAGTGATTTTATTCCGAATTAAATTAATATTTAAAAGTCCTGTCTAACGATGGGGCTATTTTTGTACAAAGTTCTAAAATTCACATAAATAATTGTTATATCCTATTGCTTATTGTTATATCCTATTGCTTTAGGTATAAAAATAGTTTATCATATGTGTAATTAATCACAAGTTTAGATGTTTGCTTCGAATTTATATGGAGGGAATACCATGGAAAAATTAAAAAACGAAAAAATGAATGTTAATCCTTGGGAAGGTTTTACAGGGACTAAATGGCAAGAGTCAATTGATGTTAGAGATTTTATTCAAAAGAATTATACTTTATACGAAGGTGATGATTCATTCTTAGAAGGTGCAACGATTGAAACTTTCCAATTATGGGATCAAGTAATGGAACTAACAAAAGCAGAACGTGATGCTGGTGGCATTCTAGATATGGATACTAAAGTTGTATCAACAATTACGTCACATGATGCGGGTTACCTGAACAAAGACGTTGAAAAAGTTGTGGGTGTTCAAACTGACAAACCTTTCAAACGTAGTTTACAACCATTCGGTGGAATCCGTATGTCTGTTCAATCTGCAGAAGCATATGGCTACAAGATTGATCCAGAAATTGAACATATCTTTACAGAGTACCGCAAAACTCATAACCAAGGTGTATTTGATGTATACACACCTGAGATGCGTGCTGCTCGTCGTTCAGGAGTAATTACAGGACTTCCAGATGCTTACGGTCGTGGACGTATTATCGGAGATTACCGTCGTGTTGCATTATACGGAGTAAACCGTTTAATGGAAGAGAAACAAAAAGACTTCGCAAATATTGGTAACGGACAAATGAACGAAGAAGTTATGCGTCTACGTGAAGAAGTTAGTGAACAATACCGTGCCTTACAAGATTTAATTGAATTAGGTAATATTTACGGCTTTGATTTAACGCGTCCAGCTGAAACAGCGCAAGAAGCATTCCAATGGTTATACTTAGGATACTTAGCGGCAATTAAAGATCAAAATGGGGCAGCAATGTCATTAGGTCGTACATCTACATTCCTAGATATCTATATTGAACGTGATCTTGCTACAGGCGTGCTTTCAGAAAAAGATGCGCAAGAATTAGTTGACCATTTCGTTATGAAATTACGTCTAGTTAAATTCTCACGTACACCTGATTACAA
>NZ_JBOEQF010000477.1:0-1437 GCF_050689315.1 Aerococcus sp. L_32 | reverse complement strand
AAAAATAATGATATTCATACCAATTGCACGAATGGTTAATACTTTCCAACCATTTTCAAGCGCCGGGTTTTGACTGGCAAAAATCATGGCTACAATAAAGCCGATGATAAAACCAAAAGAAGGGCTGTAAATAAAGGCACCTTTAAACATAAATAAAAGAATGGCGTTTAATAGCATAGCAACTGCTGCATATTTTCTTGGTAGTAATAAACCCGTTAAAATAACGGCTAAGGTCTGTAGCGTGAAAGGAATTGCACCGAATGGTACAACAACATAGGAAGCAATGAGTGTAATTACGCTCATAAGTGCTGAAAGTACCCAGTAGTAAGTAGATGATTTTGTCATATTGTTCTCCTTTTAATTTAGTCAACCTTATTTCATTTATGGGTGACCATTTATTTTATACATGGATGTGCGCTAAATGATCACACACCCAAAAGTTGCTACTATAGTTAAGTTTAAGTACGCTATTGGTCAGCGAATTGCTGACTAGAGAAAGACACTTCGCCCGATACAAGGGTTCGTACTTTACCTTCTGATGTTTCAATTGAAAGATGACCAAGATCTGTTACACCAAGGATTTTACCACAGTAGTTTTCGTGGTTTTCTGTATAGTTAACCCATTGGTTTTTACCTAATAAGTGACTACGGTAATAGTCCAAGAAATCCAGACTAGATAAATCATCATAGTAGGATTTAAATTTAATTACAAAGTTTGTAATTAAATCATTCGTATTGAATGTTCTTGGCAATTGTGGTCCGAATAAGGTGCCCGCAACAGATTGATTTTCTGCATTTTCTTTGGAAAAGTCACCTGCAAGGTTAGATCCAACCCCAAGTACCAAATGTGAAATGGTCTGACTTTCCATATCAAAAGTCGCTTCAGTTAGGATACCGACAACCTTTTTTCCTTGATAAAATAGGTCATTCACCCACTTGATCATGACATCATCAGTTAAATAGTTGGATAATGTTTCTGCATATGCTGAAGCAGAAGCAATAGTCATTGAAGCGACCAGTTCATTATTAACACCACTCGGAGGTGTCATCACTAATGAAAAGTAAAGTCCTTGGCTAAGAGATGAATAAAAAGTACGCCCGCGACGGCCACGTCCAGCTGTTTGCTCACTCGAAATAAAGAGGGCAGGCTGATTAGGGTAATCTGCTGCATGTTTACGACCAAGGTCATTGGTCGATGAGGTAGATTCCTGGTAGTAAACCTTTAATTCAGGCCAAACGTTTTGTAAGCCATGGCTAATTTGGCTAGGATCAATGGCATGGTTTAGGTTTTCTAAGGCATAGCCATTTTTAGGATGACGGATAATTTCATATCCTTCAGTTTCTAGTTGCTTCACAGCTTTCCAAACAGCATTCCGGCTGACTTGGAAGTGGTCGGCTAACTCTGGACCAGTATGGAAATGACCTGGGTGGTCTAGT
>NZ_JBOEQF010000476.1:0-1437 GCF_050689315.1 Aerococcus sp. L_32 | reverse complement strand
CCTAGACCACCCAGGTCATTTCCATACTGGTCCAGAGTTAGCCGACCACTTCCAAGTCAGCCGGAATGCTGTTTGGAAGGCCGTCAAGCAGTTAGAAACTGAAGGATATGAAATTATCCGTCATCCTAAAAATGGCTATGCCTTAGAAAACTTAAACCATGCCATTGATCCTAGCCAAATTAGCCATGGCCTACAAAACGTTTGGCCTGAATTAAAGGTTTACTACCAAGAATCTACCTCGTCAACCAATGACCTTGGTCGTAAACACGCAGCAGATCATCCTAACCAGCCTGCCCTCTTCATTTCAAATGAACAGACAGCTGGTCGCGGTCGTCGTGGTCGTGTTTTTTATTCATCGCTTAGCCAGGGACTTTACTTTTCACTCGTCATGACCCCACCAAAAGGTGTCAATAATGACCTAGTCGCTTCAATGACGATTGCTTCTGCTTCAGCCTACGCAGAAACATTGTCTAGCTATTTATCTGATGATGTCATGATTAAGTGGGTGAATGATCTATTTTATCAAGGGAAAAAGGTCGTCGGTATCCTAACTGAAGCAACTTTTGATATGGAAAGTCAGACCATTTCACATTTGGTACTAGGGATTGGGTCTAACCTTGCGGGTGACTTTTCTAAAGAAAATGCTGAAAATCAATCCGTTGCAGGTACCTTATTTGGACCACAATTACCAAGAACATTTAATACGAACGATTTAATTACAAACTTTGTAATTAAATTTAAATCCTACTATGATGACCTATCTAGTCTGGCTTTTTTGGACTATTACCGCAGTCATTTATTAGGTAAAAACCAGTGGGTTAACTATACAGAAAATCACGAAAACTATCGTGGTAAAATCCTTGGTGTAACAGACCTTGGGCATCTTTCAATTGAAACACCAGAAGGAAACGTACGAACCCTTGTATCTGGCGAAGTGTCTTTCTCTAGTCAGCAATTCGCTGACCAATAGCGCACTTAAACTTAACTATAGCAACAACTTTTGGATGTGTGATCATTTAGCGCACATCCATGTAAAAAATAAATGGTCAACCATAAATAAAATATGGTTGACTCAATTAAAAGGAGAGCAATATGACAAAATCATCTACTTACTACTGGGTACTTTCAGCACTTATGAGCGTAATTACGCTCATCGCTTCCTATGTTGTTGTACCATTCGGCGCAATTCCTTTCACACTACAAACCTTAGCGGTTATTTTAACAGGTTTATTACTACCAAGAAAATATGCAGCAGTTGCTATGCTATTAAACGCCATTCTTTTATTTATGTTTAAAGGTACCTTTATTTACAGCCCTTCTTTTGGTTTTATCATCGGCTTTATTGTAGCCATGATTTTTGCCAGTCAAAACCCGGCACTTGAAAATGGTTGGAAAGTATTAACCATTCGTGCAATTGTCATGAATGTCATAATATTC
>NZ_JBOEQF010000475.1:0-1438 GCF_050689315.1 Aerococcus sp. L_32 | reverse complement strand
TTGCCTCCTAATATATTGGGTTTATTTTTATAAAGTCTGGATGCACGCTAAATAGTTAGTGCAGCCTGTATCCAAGCTGACGCAAATTGTTAATCAGGTCGGATATATTTTTTACTCAAAAAAAAGTGCGGTGCAATGACGCTTCGCCACATTGCCCGCACATCGCTAGCTTAAGTATAACATAAACTAGATTAATTTATCAGCTACCATTTGTTCTGCAATCTGAATTGAATTCAATGCAGCACCCTTCCATAAATTGTCAGAAACAACCCACATATGGAATCCACGTGGGAAGTCTAAATCTTTACGGATACGGCCAACAAATGTTTCAGTTTTCTTCTCAGCATTCACTGCTTGAGGATAAAGTTGTTGGTTGATATCATCTTCCAATACAACACCAGGTGCGTCTCGTAAAACATTTTGGATATCTTCAAGTGTCACGTCATCATTATCTACTTCAAAGTAAACAGACTCTGAGTGGCCGTAAACAACCGGTACACGCACACATGTCGCTGATACCCCAATCGTCTCATCACCTAAGATTTTTTTGGTTTCATTGGTCATTTTCATTTCTTCATAAGTATAGTGGTTGTCTTGGAATCTATCGATTTGCGGCAATACGTTGTAAGCCATTTGATAATGTTTCTCATCACCACCAACTGGTAAGATTCCAGGCGTTTGAATATCATTACCTGCTTCAATATCACGGTATTGTTGACGCATTTCTTCAATAGCTGTCGCGCCTGCACCTGATACCGCTTGGTAAGTAGACACAATCACACGGTCTAACCCAAAGGCATCACGGATTGGATTTAAAGCCACAACCATTTGGATTGTTGAACAGTTAGGGTTAGCAATCAAGCCATTATGATTTTTCAATGCTTGTGGGTTTACCTCTGGCACTACTAAAGGCGTATTTTCATCCATCCGGAAGGCAGAAGTATTATCAATGACGACCGTACCAGCATCAATGGCTGCTTGACTAAATTCGATTGAACGGTCTCCACCAGCTGAAAAGAAGGCAATATCCACACCTTCAAAAGCATCTTTTGTCAATTCTTCAACAACATAGTTTTTATCGCCCACTGGTAATTCTTTACCCGCTGAACGTGCTGATGCTAATAGTTTCACATTTTTTACTGGGAAATTTGCTTTTGCAACTAAGTGACGTAATTGTTCCCCAACTGCACCTGTTGCCCCGACAATTGCTACATTATACTCTTTTGCCATAATTGATTCATCCTTTTGTTTATATTCGATAGTATTCGTATTCGCTGTTTCATTTTATCAGAGCTTAGTCTTTTTCTCAATGAAAATGACAGTATTATGAAATAAAAATGAGAAAACACTCAATTAATATAAAAAAGCACCCAGCAGATTCACTGAGTGCCCTTTTCAATAATTGTCTGAATATTATTCGGCGTCTAAACCTTTCATC
>NZ_JBOEQF010000474.1:0-1448 GCF_050689315.1 Aerococcus sp. L_32 | reverse complement strand
TCATCAGCTTGACTTTCTTTTTCGTGCATCGTCACTTTAGTATATTTTGATTTAATCGCATTCGCCACTAAAACTGTTACCAATAAACCAAAAAGCGCTGGGATTAAACCACCCACCATGGCTTGAATAGTTGAAATCCCGAATCCTTCTGCTGCCGCAATCGTATTAGGGTTAGGTGAGATGATATTGCCGGCCTTTCCGCCACCTGACAAGGCAATTAGGATCGCAATCTTTGAATAACCATTCTCCGCTGCAACCGATAAAGCAATCGGCGCCACGATTAAAACGGCTACTGGAATAAAAACACCCACACCAGTAATAACCATTGTCGCCAATGCCAAGGCAAACAGTGAAAAAGTACCCGGCATTTTCCGCACAATAAAATTAGCGATTGTTTCTGCTGCGCCAGACTCCATCATTACCCCCGCAAAAACACCTGCTGATAAAATTCTAATAACTGTCCCCATTACACTTTGTGTCCCTGAAATAAGAACGTTCAAGGTCTGAACTAAGTCAGCACCTCCTACTAAACAGCCAACTACTGCACCAAAAATCAAGGCATATGTTGGGTTTAACTTCATTAATATCAATACAATAGCTAAAGCTAGTCCGATGATTGCTGAATACCATGGAATTACCATTTCCATTATGTCACTCCTCTATATATATTTATGCACATTTTGATTGCGCTTACATGGGTATATATTAGAACAGAAGAAAGCGTTTTACTATAGGGGCATAAACAGACATTTTTGTGCACTTGACCAATTAATAACCTTAGGTACTCCCTATTAAGTACTTTTTAGCCAATTTCATAATTTGAAAGTACTATTTTGTTGTGGTAGATTATGACTTAATCGGACGGTTACAAGTTCGCGCTATTTAGAAAGGAAGTTATTTTGTTGAATTTACTCAAGAAACTTAGTCGCATTACCAATAGACCAATATGGAATGTGGTCTTCAGAATCATTGTAACCATTATTTTAATTTCGGCTATAGTTACTCAAGACAACTTCTGGAAAACAATTGCGCCCATCTTGGTGATTACTTTCCTAATCATAGATACAGTCTATGATATTAAAGTACGTAAATCGAAGAATTAACAAGCAGAAAACCCATAAAATATAATAAAGACCCACACTTTCGTAAAAATATATTTTACACTAGTGTGGGTCTCTTTCGTTCTTATTATTCACTTTCGACTAATACTTCATCTGACAAGTCTGCCCAGTGGTTGGTTGGTCCGTGTCCATGGCCGACGTCGATTCCGTCTGCGATAGCACCCTGGATAAACTGCTTGCCGATAATGATGGCGTCCTTCAAGTCAGTTCCTTTAGCCAATTCGGCTGCGATTGCGGCAGACAAGGTATCCCCTGTCCCGTGTGTGTTTTCTGTATTGACCCGTGGACTAGACAGCCATAATTGTTCCCGGTTTTCAAAGAGAACTA
>NZ_JBOEQF010000473.1:0-1455 GCF_050689315.1 Aerococcus sp. L_32 | reverse complement strand
TGGGGCTAATGTGATTGGAGACGGTCTGTCAACAGTTGAAGATTTAGTCGCTGACAAGAATAAAGACCCTAAACGAGGACGGGACCATCGTTCGCCACTAGAAATCATCCAATTAGGGGACATCGAAGTGAATACCTTGAAACAACAAGGCTTTACACCAACGGATGTGGTGCCTGAAGGGCAACAAGTAATTTTACGAGAGAATTCAAACATTTCAACAGGTGGAGATTCTATTGAAGTCTTGGCCGATATGCATGATTCTTATAAGGAAATTGCTGTGAAGATGGCGGCTGTTTTAGGGGTGAATATTACCGGATTAGACCTAATGATTGAAGACATTCACCAACCAGCAAGTGCAGATAACTATGCATTAATTGAAGCCAATTTTAACCCAATGATGATGATGCATATTTACCCAGCAATGGGAGAGGGCAAACGGATCACTAAGGACCTGTTAAGCTTCCTATTCCCTGAGAAAACAAAATTTACGGGAGGAAAATAATGAAAGGCATTTATTTAGATTACGCCGCAACAACACCAGTTGACCCAGAAGTCATTGAAGTCATTACAAATGCCATGCATGATGATTTCGGTAATGCTTCAAGTTTGTATAAGATTGGGCGTGAATCTAAGCAGAAGATAGAAGGCGTCCGCAGACAAATTGCCAAGACCCTAAATGCTGATGCAGATGATATTATCATTACGTCTGGTGGGACCGAGTCCAATGATTCAGCCATTAACCAAACTGTTGCCAGACTTGCAAACAAAGGCAAGCATTTGATCACAACAGCTGCAGAACACTCTTCTGTCTACCAAACTATGCGTCACCTTGAAAGACAAGGTTTTGAAGTGACTTATCTAGACTTTGATGAAGAAGGTCATATTGACTTTGAAAAATTGAAAACAAGCATCCGAAAAGAGACAATTTTGGTATCCATTATGGCCGGCAATAATGAAGTAGGGTCTCTTCAAGACATCCAAGCCATTGGCGACCTCTTACATGAAAAGGATATTTTCTTCCATACAGATACTGTCCAAACATATTTGAATATTCCTTTAGACGTGGAAAAAATGCACATCGATGCCTTGTCTATGTCTGCCCATAAAATATACGGGCCAAAAGGGATAGGCTTTATGTATTACCGTAATGCTAAGGCGGATTTTGCCCCTTATGTACGCGGTGGCAACCAAGAAAACAAACATCGGGCAGGAACAGAAGCCTTACCTTTAATCTTGGGCATGTCTAAAGCCATCGAAAAGCAATATGACAATATGGAAAAGCACCAGGACCACTTAAAGGCCTTGCGTCAATATTTCTTGGAAGGCGCTCGGGAACGTGGCTTAAACTTCCAAATCAATGGTCCGGCTGAAGCAGAATTGGCCCATGTCTTAAATATCTATTGGCCAGGTCACCCATCTGATCAAGTTTTAATCAAGCTAGATTTAAGAGATGCT
>NZ_JBOEQF010000472.1:0-1455 GCF_050689315.1 Aerococcus sp. L_32 | reverse complement strand
TGCATCTCTTAAATCTAGCTTGATTAAAACTTGATCAGATGGGTGACCTGGCCAATAGATATTTAAGACATGGGCCAATTCTGCTTCAGTCGGACCATTGATTTGGAAGTCTAAGCCACGTTCCCGAGCGCCCTCCAAGAAATGTTGACGCAAGGCCTTTAAGTGGCCTTGGTGCTTTTCCATATTGTCATATTGCTTTTCGATTGCTTTAGACATGCCCAAAATTAAAGGTAAGGCTTCTGTTCCTGCCCGATGTTTGTTTTCTTGGTTACCGCCGCGTACATAAGGGGCAAAATCCGCCTTAGCATTCCGGTAATACATAAAGCCTATTCCTTTTGGCCCGTATATTTTATGGGCAGACATAGACAAGGCATCGATGTGCATTTTTTCCACGTCTAGAGGAATATTCAAATATGTTTGGACAGTATCTGTATGGAAGAAAATATCCTTTTCATGTAATAAATCGCCAATAGCTTGAATGTCTTGCAAGGACCCAACTTCGTTATTGCCGGCCATAATGGATACCATAATCGTCTCTTTTCGGATGCTTGTTTTCAATTCTTCAAAGTCAATATGACCTTCTTCGTCGAATTCTAGATAAGTCACTTCAAAACCTTGTCTTTCAAGGTGACGCATAGTTTGATAGACAGAAGAGTGTTCTGCAGCGGTCGTAATTAAGTGTTTACCCTTATCCGCTAAACGAGCTACAGTTTGGTTAATAGCTGAATCATTCGACTCGGTTCCACCAGAAGTGATGATAATATCATCTACATCTGCGTTTAGAGTCTCGGCAATTTGTCTGCGGACGCCTTCTACCTTCTGCTTAGATTCACGCCCAATCTTGTACAAACTTGAAGCATTTCCGTAATCATCATGCATGGCTTGCGTAATGACTTCAATGACTTCTGGGTCAACTGGTGTTGTTGCGGCGTAATCTAAATAAATGCCTTTCATTATTTTCCTCCCGTAAATTTTGTTTTCTCTGGGAATAGGAAGCTTAACAGGTCTTTTGTAATCCGTTTTCCCTCTCCCATTGCTGGGTAAATATGCATCATCATCATTGGGTTAAAATTGGCTTCAATTAATGCATAGTTATCTGCACTTGCTGGTTGGTGAATGTCTTCAATCATCAAGTCTAATCCCGTAATATTTACCCCTAAAACAGCCGCCATCTTCACAGCAATTTCCTTGTAAGAATCATGCATATCGGCTAAGACTTCAATAGAATCTCCACCTGTTGAAATGTTTGAATTCTCTCGTAAAATTACTTGTTGCCCTTTAGGAACGACATCAGACGGTGTAAACCCTTGTTGTTTCAAGGTGTTCACTTCAATGTCACCTAATTGAATGATTTCTAGTGGCGAACGATGGTCCCGTCCTCGTTTAGGGTCTTTATTTTTGTCAGCGACTAAATCTTCAACGGTTGACTGGCCGTCTCCAATCACATTGGCACCC
>NZ_JBOEQF010000471.1:0-1455 GCF_050689315.1 Aerococcus sp. L_32 | reverse complement strand
GTGGCACAATCCATTTTGACAAGAGGGTCTGAAGAGATATTACCTAGTGTAGATGGCAAATTTGAAGCCAATAGAGACTTCAATAAGGCTTGTGTGATTGAACGTCACGGTCATTCGGGTGGTATCGGTGTGAGCGCGATTAAGGGCTATAATATTGAAAATGGCGCGATTGCGACTAGTGTGTCCCATGATGCGCATAATATTACGGCTGTGGGCGATAACGACGCTGATATCCTACTGACGGTGAAAGAATTGGACCGTATTCAAGGGGGCTATGTGATTGCTTCTAAAGGGGAAATTGTTGCAGCCCTACCACTAGAATTGGCTGGTATTATCAGTATCCAGTCAGGCAAAACGGTACAAGCGCAATTAAATAAGATGGTGGCGCATGCTAGAGCACTTGGTGTACCTGAATCTATCGATCCGTTTATGACCCTATCTTTCATTGCCTTAACGGTCATTCCAGAATTACGGCTAACAGATAATGGTCTATATGATGTGAATCTGGGGCAATTTGTATAAGAAAATGAGTGAATACTACGATAATAACCAGAAAAAACGACCCTCAATATCCAGTGATAATGGGGGTCGTTTGCTGTTAATATTTTTATTATTTTTAGTCTTTGTAAGATACAACTAGATATCTATGCGGTTCTTTCCCTTCAGAATGGGTCGCAATATATGAATATCTAGCCAATTGCGCGTGGATAATTTTACGTTCCGCAGCAGGTAGTGGGTCCAAGAAAACAGGTTGTTTTGAATTGGCTACTTGGTCCGCTGTTTTACGTGCTAATCTCGCTAAGGTTTCTTGACGTCTTTCCCGATAATTGCCAACATTTACAATCACTTTGACATGTGGGCGCACATATTGGTGGGTCATCACCTGGGCAAGTGTTTCTAATGAATTAATGATCTTACCGTGTTTACCAATAACCAACCCTTTTTTCTCAGTTTGGATATTGTAAATAACAGTACGACCACGGTCTTCAACCTCAATATTGGCGTCTACTAGGTAGGATGCCAACACGTCTATCAGGTATTCAGCAACATGTTCCACATCTTTGAAGTCTTCATCTACCAATTCTAAGTCTTGGTCCGCTTGAACAGGCGTTTCAGCCTCATCAGCTGCCGCTTCCTCTGATTCAACTTCTACTTCAGCAATAGTTGCTTCTTTAGTAAAAGTTGTTTCATTAATTGATGGTTCAGACTTTTCAGTAGTCACTTCATCAGAGGCAAGTTCTTCTTCAACTTCTTGCTCTGATTCAGACTCAGCGCCTTGAGTCTCTGGCGCTTCCTCAAAACTTGTTGATTCAACAACTTCTTCTTCGATTTCATCTGTTACTGAATTGATTTCTGTATCTGTATTTTCAGACGGTTGATCCTCTAAATCCTCAGATGGCACCACTGCTGATGTGTTTTCTTGACCTAAATCAGAGAAGGAAAATAAATCATCTG
>NZ_JBOEQF010000470.1:0-1466 GCF_050689315.1 Aerococcus sp. L_32 | reverse complement strand
TTATTCATAGAAGTTGACAGGGCATAGCGGGCGGTTACAAAGTCATTTGAAATGGTAGTCCCAAAGTTGGTTGGCTCATAAATGGACCCATCTGGTTGAACGATACGAGTATAAGTATCCGCTAGCATCGTATTTGCACCAGCAATTTGCTCCTGCAAGGCCGGACCATAAGTCAAGATAGGTTTAAATGATGAACCAGGTGAACGACGAGAACTAAAAGCGTGGTCAACTTGAGTGGTATCAAAGTCAATCCCACCTACAAATCCAAGGACTTGGCCAGTGTCGTTATCTAATAAAACTGTTCCATTTTGAACAGGTTCTACGACTTCAATCGGGTCACCATTTTCATCTGTTGATTCTGAATAATAGGTGGTACCAAATGAAGCAGAAAATTCTTGAACGGTTGAGTTCATTGTTTCGTAAATATCGGGATCGACTGTCGCTTTAATGGTTAAACCACCGTTACGCATTTGACTTTCAGCCTCAGCATAATATTGGTTGTATAACTGATCATTCGCGTTAACATCAGCCATAGTCAGTCCATCAGCCGCTACTTTTTGTGCCATCAAGATATCAATAGTTTCAAGTTCAACCGCTTGATAGATGTATGAATTACGTTCATCTGGTACTTCTTCGCTGGTTCCAGTACTTAGGAAGTCTTGGGTAATATCGTAATTAATGGCATCTTGATACTCTTCTTCAGTAATATAGTTGGTTAACCGCATTCTTTGTAAGACTTCATGCGAACGGGTAATCCCATCTTCTAAATATTCTGCATCTTTTAATTCACCAGATTGCAAGAAGGGGGTATAAGTATAAGGATTTTGCGGAATACCCACTAAAAAGGCTGCTTGTGCTAAAGTGACTTCACTCGCTGATACACCGAAAATCCCTTGGGCTGCTGTTTCAATCCCTGCAATATTCTCCCCTTTATGATTACGTCCGTATGGTGATTCATTCAAGTAACCTTGCAGAATCTGCTCTTTTGAATAGTGGTTTTCTAACCGCATCGCTAGCAAAATTTCCTTCGCCTTACGTTCAAAAGACACTTCATTGGTTAATAGTTTTTGTTTGATCAACTGTTGGGTAATAGTTGAACCACCGGAAGTCCCACCTACACCAAGGAAGGTTGAAGCACCTGCCCGGATAATGGCTGACGGTACGACACCATCATGTTCGAAGAAGTTTTCATCTTCCGTAGCCACTAAACCATTAACGATATACGGACTAACATTTTTCAGTTCAGTATTTTCACGAACCAAGTCAGCACGAATACTAGAAATTTCTGTATCATCACTATAAGTCATGGTAGAAATCTCACCGGCATTCTCCACCGCATTAGCAAGTTCCTCTTCAGTTGGGATTGGCATATCTTCTACCAAACCAATGAAATAGCCTGATCCTAAACCAAGCCCCAATGACCCACCAAGAAATAGGATAAGCAATAAGACTAGGAATATTTTAGC
>NZ_JBOEQF010000469.1:0-1467 GCF_050689315.1 Aerococcus sp. L_32 | reverse complement strand
CCCCAAAGCGTCTATCGTACCAGCAAATGACACTTGGTCATCCACCGTTAACTGATAAGGCACATCATCCCCACCGATCACTGCTGATACTAGTCGGTTGAAGGAAACAGTCGACAGGTTGGCTTCTGCTGTGATCGTTTCATCACTCACTTCTTCTGTCGTTGCTGGTTCACCCACGCTGGCAGTTTCTTGATCAGCTGTTTGTATATACAGGTATAAAGCAATTACAGGTACCAAAATTGCCAATAATAATAACCAAAAAGCCCACTTCCAAGGATTTAATGGTCTCTTCGTCTTAGTGTTATTTTGTTTAGCCAAATAACCTACTCCTTCTTCTAGTCCTCGTCCTCTTTTCGGTAGAATACAAATTTGTGTGGGTAGGCATTCTTCTCATCCACCACCCCTTCGATCACCTCGTAAGCTTCAAAGTCATCTAGGTTTGGGTCAAAATGGACATCCCCATCAAATTCATGGTTAATTGTTGTCACGCGTAATTCAGAAATATAAGGCCAAAATAGGCGGTAAATAGACTGGCCACCCATAATAATCACATCTTCTTTTTCAGCTAGCGCCAAGATGTTATCGATAGAATCGGTTAATTCAACATCCGTTTGGTCATAGTCTGATTCAAAAGGTGATTTCTGGCGGGTAATAATAATATTGTGACGGTTTGGTAATGGCTTATAATCCAAACCTGCGTATGTCTTACGCCCCATCACAACAGTCTTACCAACTGTTTGTTCTTTAAAGAACTTCAAGTCGTTTGGTAAGTGCCAAGGTAGTTTGCCGCCTTTTCCAATTAAATGGTTGATATCTTGTGCCCAGATTGCAATTAACATAGTAATTCCTCCTTATCAACTTGTGACAGAAATAGGTCTTGATTGTTATCTATTATTATACCGCTACTGGTGCCTTAATTGCATCATGTGCTTTATAACCTTTAACTTTAATATCATCATTTTCTAGATCAAAGATGGATTTACCTTCGCCACCAATTTCTAAAGTTGGTAGGTCAAGTGGTTGACGACTTAATTGTTCATTAACTTGGTCAAAATGGTTATTGTAAATATGCGCATCGCCAAAGGTATGAACATAGTCACCAACCTCTAATCCTGCCTCACGTGCCAATAAATGTGTCAATAAAGCATAAGAGGCGATATTAAATGGTACACCTAGGAAGGCATCGCCAGAACGTTGGTAGAGTTGGCAAGATAACTTACCATCTTGAACGTAGAATTGACTCATTGTATGACAAGGTGGTAAAGCCATATCTGGCACATCTTCTGGGTTCCAAGCTGAAAGGATAATCCGACGTGAATCTGGGTTATGTTTCAATTGGTCGATAATATTAGCAATTTGATCAATGGCATCACCCTCACGTGTCTCCCAATGACGCCATTGTTTACCGTAAACATTCCCTAATTCACCAAATTCTTTAGCGAAATCATCATCTTCTAAGACGCGTTG
>NZ_JBOEQF010000468.1:0-1469 GCF_050689315.1 Aerococcus sp. L_32 | reverse complement strand
TATCCATCTGAGCGTGTCCAATTGTTTGGACGTGCAGAGCATACATATTTGTCTAGAATGACTTCGGATGAGCGTTTATTAATTATGCGCCGTCTCTCAAAAGAAGATACACCATTCTTTATTTTCTCTAGAGGATTACAACCGGAATATGAAGTGATTCAAGCTGCTGAAGAAAATCATATTCCTGTATTAAGTTCAACAACAACGACGACCCGTCTGTCTAGTAACTTAGCGGAAATGTTGCATGCTCACTTAGCAGAGCGGATCTCAAAACATGGGGTATTTGTGGATGTATATGGGCTGGGTATTATGATTACTGGCCATTCTGGTGTAGGTAAATCAGAAACCGCTTTAGAACTTGTAAAAAGTGGTCACCGTTTAGTGGCTGATGACCGCGTAGATTTTTATCAACGTGATGACACGACAATTATGGGTGAAGCGCCTGAAATTCTACGTAATGTCATGGAAATTCGTGGTCTTGGGATTATTGACGTGATGACTCTTTACGGGGCAGGTGCAGTTCGTAAAGAACAACAGCTAAACTTGATTATTGACTTGAAAGATTTGAAAAAGGGGGCCAATTTTGACCGCCTGGGTACTGCGGAAGAGCGTGAACAAATTTTAGAGGTCGCGATTCCCAAAATTACCATTCCTGTCCAAACTGGGCGGAACATTTCAAGTATTATCGAGGTAGCAGCTATCAACTTTAGGGCCAAATCAATGGGCTTTGACGCTGCACAAATGTTTAACGACCGTTTAACAAGACTCATCGATAACAACAAACTATAAATGATATTAAATAAGGATTTAACTAAAGGAATTAACACATAGGAGAGAAAGAACAAAATGATGAATATAGCTGCAATAGATCCAGTCGCTTTTGATATATTCGGCTGGCCAATCCGTTGGTACGGGATTTTTATCGGGGCTGCTATTTTATTAGCCCTTACATTTGCTTCAAGAGATTTTCGTCGTAAGGGTTGGGATGAAGAATTTATTTTAGACGCAGCTGTATGGACCATTCTAATTGGTTTTGTTGGTGCACGTGCTTACTACGTTTTATTTGAACTAGACTACTACCTACAAAATCCAGGCGAAATTCTACAAATTTGGAATGGTGGGATCGCCATTTATGGTGGTGTCATCGCCGGAGGATTAACCCTTTACTTCTACGCTAAATCAAAGAAAATGGACCCCTTATTCGTAACGGATACGGTAGCGCCCTACCTATTACTAGCGCAAGCCATCGGTCGTTGGGGTAACTTCGTTAACCAAGAAGCCCACGGTGGGGAAGTGACTTTAGAATTCCTGCAAGATACCTTACATTTACCGCAATTCATCGTTGACGGCATGCATATCAACGGAGCTTACTACCATCCAACTTTCCTGTACGAATCAGTCTGGAACATCCTTGGGGTAGTTGTTCTATTATTCGTCCGTTCACGCAATAAAACCTTGCGTATTGGCGA
>NZ_JBOEQF010000467.1:0-1473 GCF_050689315.1 Aerococcus sp. L_32 | reverse complement strand
AAAGTGTACGAATATGATATGATTATACAGAATGATTGGGGTGTTGATATGAAGGAAATAATTCATTTTTATCATACAAATGACTGGCATTCTCACTTGGAGAACTGGCCAAAATTTTTACGTTATTATCAAACACAAGCGGATAAACATCGAAGTGAAGGCGAAGCCCATTTTCTTTTTGATATAGGTGATGCAGTTGACCGCCAACATCCTTTAACAGAAGCTAGTCAGGGGCAAAATATGATGTTCTTGATGAATGAAATTGGGGTAGATGTTGCGACAATTGGCAACAACGAAGGGATTGGAAGTCAGCATGATATCCTAGACAACCTGTATGAACAGGCTGATTTTCCGGTTGTTTTAGGCAATATTTTCGATAAAGAAAGTGGCCTACCACCCAAATATACCCAAGACTACACCATGATTCAAACCAATCAGGGCAGTCGGTTTGCGGTATTTGGCATGACGGCCCCATTCGAAATTTCTTATAGCGTAGTTGGCTGGGCCCCGATTGATCCACTCTTGAGCATCGCACGTGTATTAAAGGACATCAAGGCAAATGAAACTTTTGATGGTATTCTGCTACTGAGTCATCTCGGTTTACCAGCAGACCGCCAAATCGCTGAGCAATTTCCAGAAATCTTGGCTATTTTCGGTGCCCACACCCACCACGTTTTACCAAAAGGCGAGTGGGTCGGCCACACCCTATTAACTGGTGGCGGTAAATACGGGCAATTTATGGGCCATCTAACCCTTGAAATCAATAAAGATGAAGGGCATTTATATACCCCTGGCAAAATGACAACAGATGCGCAACAAGCTAACCCGATTATCGATTATGCACGCTATTTCAAATTGGACGAAGAATTGATCGCTTCTGACCGCATTTCTGCCTACGATGAAGACTATAACAAGGTAAATAGGTGGTTAGAAGAGGGCGAAAGCCAATTGAAAAACCAAATCGTTGGCCAATTACCTATCACTTTAACAGCGGATGAGAATCATTTTTCACCCTTACAATACGACACCTTATTGGCCATGAAAGTAGCCAGTGGTGCAGATATTGCTATGATTAATTCGGGCTTATTTCTACAAGGATTGCCTGCTGGGCCAGTATCCAAATATGATTTGCATAAGGCACTACCACATCCTATTCGCTTTATGGTGGTCGAGTGTACAGTTTCAGAATATTTGGATCAAATATACCCGCAAATTACAACGCTCAGACCAGATTTACAAACTATGCCGATTAAAGGATCTGGATTCAGAGGGCGGATTTTTGGGCAATTAATGGTGTTAGACAATGTAAAATTAGACCAGCTTGCACCAGATCAACCTTTGAAAATCATTACAATTGACCACCTATTGTATTTGCCTTTTTTCACGGAACTAATCAATAAAAAACATTATTTATGGGGACAACCCTTTATACGAGAACTCATTGCGGATAAGATTCAGCAAGCCAGTAGTCGC
>NZ_JBOEQF010000466.1:0-1477 GCF_050689315.1 Aerococcus sp. L_32 | reverse complement strand
TTATGAATATAGCACCTCTAGGGTTCCAAATAGAACCCGACAATATAACGGTTGCGACCGACCAAGAGGCGTTAACCGCTTGGTTGCTCAGAGCTCATCTTCACTTATATTTTCAGTCCCTATTTCACCATCCAAGGGTTCTCTGCATCAGAAAATACTCCAGTTACTCTTCTCTTCAAAGCTTTTTTAATTAAAAATATATTACATTATGATGAGAATTCTATTGTTTTTAAGGCGTCCTGTCAACTTTTTTGTTTTTAATGCACAGTATTTCGTCACAATTTCTGAAAAACAAAAACTCCCCCTAAAGTAGATTTACTTTTTTAAGTGTCTACTTTAGAGGGAGCATATCAAAGCCTATGTGCCTTTTTTCAATTATTAATTAGATTCAATCAGCCGGTTTACATGAATAGCCAAGTAAGATTTCTCTTCCGCTGTAATCCGATAGGCGTACTGATGGTAAATGTAGTCATCGATTTTCTCTGCACAAGCCATGGCTTTAGGATAATTTTCCTTGACTTGGTCATAGAGAAACTGACCTGACCCATTCTGCGCTTCCCCCTGAATCACCCGCAAGGCAAAGTACTGCAAGTGGGTCATAAACCGGTTATAGGCAATAGATTCGGGATCAAATTTCTGACCGAAAAAGAGGGTTACTACTTCTAAAATCCCCCGGACAATTTTCACCACTTCCATCGTCTGACTCATCTCACCCTGGTTCATCCGGGCGTTCACCAGATGCAAGGCAATTGACGAGGCCTCATCATCCGGCAACCTGATGCCAAGATTGGCTTGAATAATATCCAGCGCTTTAAAACCAATATGATACTCATCCGGAAATAACCGTCGAATATTCCAAGCTAGTGGATTCGTGATAACGAGCCCTTTTTCAAACCGTTCTAAGGCAAAATGAATATGGTCCGCCAAGGTGATATACAAATTGGCCTGGTATTTCTCGTCAAGACTCGTCGTGGCTAGGTCAATAATGGCCAGCAGACTATCGATTTCAGGGGTGGACAAGGTCACAAATAATTCCTCAACCGATATATCCACCGCGTTTTCTTTAAAAATCTTTTCAATCTTACTTTCATCCACCATGTTGCCCACATGTTGACTAAAACCTAGACCTTTACCCATTACGACCACTTCGTCGTCCTCTTCATCAAGGGCTAGTACCGCATTGTTATTAAATATACGAACAATTTGCACGCTGCCACCCCCAAATATTTTTATCTTATGTAGAGTAATATATCATGTTACCGGTTTCTTTTTCAACCTTTACTGAATCAAATAATTAGAACCATACAATTTGACTTATATGAACGTTATCGGCTATCATTAGCATGTAAAGTTTGAAAACGCTTTACCACCAACATTCGATCAAACATAATCGAAAAAGGAGTATGATTTATGACAAGTAAGTATATTTTTCTAGATGTAGATGGGACTTTAGTTTCTTATGAAAACGTCCTTCCAG
>NZ_JBOEQF010000465.1:0-1478 GCF_050689315.1 Aerococcus sp. L_32 | reverse complement strand
ACTACACGTAGGGCATCCAGAAGGGTATACTGCAACGGATATTATGTCTCGTTATAAACGTGCACAAGGCTATAACGTCTTGCACCCAATGGGCTGGGATGCGTTTGGATTACCAGCTGAGCAATATGCATTAGACACTGGGAATGATCCAGTTGATTTCACTGCGAAAAATATCGCCACATTCAAACGTCAAATCAAATCACTAGGTTTTTCTTATGATTGGGACCGTGAAATCAATACAACTGATCCAAAATTCTACAAATGGACACAATGGATTTTCACTAAATTATATGAAAAAGGTTTAGCCTACGAAGACGAAATCTTGGTTAACTGGTGTGAAGCTTTAGGAACAGTACTAGCCAATGAAGAAGTCATCGACGGAAAGTCAGAACGTGGTGGTCACCCAGTCGTTCGTAAACCAATGAAACAATGGGTATTACGGATTACTGCTTACGCTGACCGTTTATTAGATGGATTGGAAAATGTTGACTGGCCAAATTCAGTTGTTGAAATGCAACGTCACTGGATTGGTAAATCAGAAGGTGCGCAATTAACTTTCGATATTAAAGATCACGACTTAACTTTTGATGCCTTTACGACGCGTCCAGACACTATTTACGGCTTAACTTTCGCTGTTTTAGCACCTGAACATGACCTGGTGCGTCAAATCGTGACTGAAGAGCAACGTGAAGAAGTGGAAGCTTATTTACTTGCAGCTTCAATGAAATCTGACTTAGACCGGACAGATTTAGCCAAAGAAAAAACTGGGGTATTCACCGGTGCTTACGGTATCCACCCATTAACTGGTGAACCATTTGAAATCTGGGTTGCAGACTATGTTTTAGCTTCATATGGTACGGGTGCTGTTATGGCGGTTCCTGCCCATGATAGTCGTGACTATGAATTCGCTAAACAATTCAACCTACCAATTCAACCGGTAATTGAAGGTGGAGATGTTGCTGTTGAAGCATATACTGGAGACGGTCCTCACATTAATTCAGGTGAATTAAACGGTTTAGAAACTGCAGAAGCTACTGAAAAAGCGATTGAAATGTTAACAGCTTCAGGTCGCGGTGAACGTCAAACAACATACCGTCTACGTGACTGGGTCTTCTCTCGTCAACGTTACTGGGGTGAACCAATTCCAATTATCCATTGGGAAGATGGCACAACAACTGCAGTTCCAGAAGATGAGCTACCAGTTCGTTTACCAAAAACTGACAACATTAAACCATCTGGTACAGGTGAATCTCCGTTAGCCAATATTGAAGATTGGTTATATGTCACTGATCCTGAAACAGGTATGAAAGGCCGCCGTGAAACAAACACAATGCCACAATGGGCAGGTTCATCATGGTACTTCCTACGTTATATCGACCCTAAAAATTCAAATGAATTTGCTTCTAAAGAAGCTTTAGACTACTGGTACAATGTGGACTTGTATATAGGTGGGGCAGAGCATGCGGTATTGCATTTAT
>NZ_JBOEQF010000464.1:0-1478 GCF_050689315.1 Aerococcus sp. L_32 | reverse complement strand
GCTACACGTAGGGCATCCAGAAGGGTATACTGCAACGGATATTATGTCTCGTTATAAACGTGCACAAGGTTATAACGTATTGCACCCAATGGGCTGGGATGCGTTTGGATTACCAGCTGAACAATATGCATTAGACACTGGGAATGATCCAGTTGATTTTACTGCGAAAAATATCGCCACATTCAAACGTCAAATCAAATCACTAGGTTTTTCTTATGATTGGGACCGTGAAATCAATACAACAGATCCAAAATTCTACAAATGGACACAATGGATTTTCACTAAATTATTTGAAAAAGGTTTAGCCTACGAAGACGAAATCTTGGTTAACTGGTGTGAAGCCTTAGGAACAGTCTTAGCCAATGAAGAAGTCATCGATGGTAAGTCAGAACGTGGTGGCTACCCAGTCGTTCGTAAACCAATGAAACAGTGGGTTTTACGGATTACTGCTTACGCTGACCGTTTATTAGATGGATTGGAAAATGTTGACTGGCCAAACTCAGTTGTTGAAATGCAACGTCACTGGATTGGTAAATCAGAAGGTGCGCAATTAACTTTCGATATTAAAAATCATGACTTAACTTTTGATGCCTTTACGACGCGCCCAGATACTATTTACGGCTTAACTTTCGCTGTTTTAGCACCTGAACATGACTTGGTGCGTCAGATTGTGACTGAAGAGCAACGTGAAGAAGTGGAAGCTTATTTACTTGCAGCTTCAATGAAATCTGACTTAGACCGTACAGATTTAGCCAAAGAAAAAACTGGGGTATTCACCGGTGCTTACGGTATCCACCCATTAACTGGTGAACCATTTGAAATCTGGGTTGCAGATTATGTTTTAGCTTCATACGGTACTGGTGCTGTGATGGCGGTTCCTGCCCATGATAGTCGTGACTACGAATTCGCTAAACAATTCAACCTACCAATTCAACCGGTAATTGAAGGTGGCGATGTTGCTGTTGAAGCATATACTGGAGACGGTCCTCACATTAATTCAGGTGAATTAAACGGTTTAGAAACTGCAGAAGCAACTGAAAAAGCGATTGAAATGTTAACAGCTTCAGGTCGCGGTGAACGTCAAACAACATACCGTTTACGTGACTGGGTCTTCTCTCGTCAACGTTACTGGGGTGAACCAATTCCAATTATCCATTGGGAAGATGGCACAACAACTGCAGTTCCAGAAGATGAGCTACCAGTTCGTTTACCAAAAACCGACAATATTAAACCATCTGGTACAGGTGAATCTCCATTAGCCAATATTGAAGAGTGGTTATATGTCACTGATCCTGAAACAGGCATGAAAGGCCGCCGTGAAACAAACACAATGCCACAATGGGCAGGTTCATCATGGTACTTCCTACGTTATATCGACCCTAAAAATTCAAATGAATTTGCTTCTCAAGAAGCTTTAGACTACTGGTACAATGTGGACTTGTATATAGGTGGGGCAGAGCATGCGGTATTGCATTTAC
>NZ_JBOEQF010000463.1:0-1478 GCF_050689315.1 Aerococcus sp. L_32 | reverse complement strand
TTGATTTCATTCATAAATTTGATCATAAATTCTTGGTTACGTTTGGTTAAACCTGCGTATAGGCCTTCGCGTTCGTCTTTGATGCGTTGGTGGGCTGCTTTTTCAGCCGCTTCACGTTCAGCTTGAATTTCAGCTCTCGATTTTTTCTCATTTCCTAATGCCATTGTTGGTCAAATCTCCTTTTGCCTGAATGATCTTAAACGTTAAATCTAAATAGTAAGATATCGCCGTCTTTCACAACGTAGTCCTTACCTTCAGAACGGTAGCGACCTGCTTCTTTGGCAGCTTTTTCACTACCATAAGTCAGTAAATCTTCATAAGATAAAGTTTCTGCACGGATAAAGCCTTTTTCAAAGTCTGAGTGAATGACACCCGCTGCTTGTGGGGCTTTCATGCCCTTCTTGAAGGTCCAAGCACGTACTTCTTGTTCACCGGCAGTAAAGTAAGTTTCAAGACCTAATAGAGTGTAAGCGCGTTGGATTAAACGATCTAATCCAGACACTTCCATCCCCAAGTCTTCCATGAACATTTCACGGTCTTCATCGTCCAATGATGCCAATTCTTCTTCGATTTGCGCTGAAACAATTACCACTTCAGCATCCTCTTCATTAGCAATGCCGCGTACGATTTCAACATAGTCATTCCCAGTTGCTGCATCATCCTCGCTTACGTTCGCTACGTATAAGATTGGTTTTGTTGTCAAAAGGAACATGCGGTCAATAAACGGCTGTTCTTCTTCAGTAAAAGTCACTGTTCGAGCTGATTTACCAGCTTCAAGCACTTCTTTTACCTTAGCTAAAGCGTTGGCTTCAACGATTGCATCATGGTCTTTTGATTTAGCCATTTTAACTGCTTTTTCGTAGCGTTTATTGACTGTTTCTAAGTCAGATAAGATTAACTCTAGGTTAATTGTTTCAATATCGTCAGCTGGATCTACTTTTCCAGAAACGTGGGTGATATTCCCATCTTCAAAGCAACGAACCACGTGGACAATCGCATCTACTTCACGAATGTTGGCTAAGAATTTATTTCCTAAACCTTCACCCTTGCTTGCCCCTTTAACAATTCCGGCAATATCCGTAAATTCAAAAGTTGTTGGGACAGTTTTCTTTGGTACGTAGAATTCAGTAAGTGTTTGTAGACGGCTATCTGGTACCTCTACAACTCCCACATTCGGGTCGATTGTTGCAAAGGGATAGTTTGCAGCTTCTACTTGAGATTTTGTGATTGCATTAAATAAGGTAGATTTTCCAACATTTGGTAATCCTACGATTCCGGCAGTTAAGGCCATTTCTTCACGCTACTTTCTTTATTAAGGATATTTTTTCTTTATTTCTATCATTTAAGTCATTTTGATGATTGAAAACTCGAACACATTAGACCAATATAGGCAAAACGGGTATTAACCCCTAGTTATTGTCTGCTGGTTTAATGATTTTCTTCATTTTCTTTTCAAATTCACGGCGTGGCATCATGAC
>NZ_JBOEQF010000462.1:0-1479 GCF_050689315.1 Aerococcus sp. L_32 | reverse complement strand
AAGGCTGGGACAAAACTAGCCAAAAAAGAGGAGATTGACCACGAAAAATGGTCAATCTCCTCTTTAAATTATACAAAAATAAAATACCTTCATTTATAATAGTAATAACCACAAAACTAAAAAGAAAGAAGGTATTTTATGTATACTCAATATAACATGAATCAAGCTTTTCTACCATTAGAGTTATCCGATTATCTTGCACCGAATCATATTGTTTTCCAAGTAAATAATTTTGTTGAACAATTAGATGAACATATCCTCGATCAATTTTATAAACACGAAGGCCGACCGGCCTATCATCCATTAATTCTCTTAAAGGCATTACTATTTGCATATATAGAAAAGACGTTTTCAGGAAGAACTATTGAAAAAATGATGCAAGAGAACATTCCAATGAAATGGTTAGTTGCCGATACCGAAATTTCTTATCGTACGATTAATAGATTTCGTTCTAGTGAATTATGTGCATCAATTCTTGAGAACTTATTCGTCGAATTTAAACTCTTTTTAGTTCAACAAGAACTAATCTCAGATAATGTAGTATTTATAGACGGTACAAAAATTGAAGCAGATGCAAATAAATATTCTTTTGTTTGGAAAAGAGCAACAGATAAATTTTACGCATCATTAAAAGCTAAAGAAATGGCATATTATAGAAATGAAATATTACCTTCTGTAGAAAAAGAGATTATTAAAGATGAAATTGATTCAATGTCTTTAAATGATATTGAAATACTAAAAGCCTTCCTTGAGGAAGCTGTAGCTGAGGTAAATGAAGAAATTGAAAGTGCGCCAAAAAAAGGTGCAGATCCAAGAAAGCAGAAACGAAGAAAACTGAAAAAACACTTACGAAAAGTGAAAGATGATTTTTTACAACGTGAAATAAAGTATAAAAATTATTATAGAACATTTGAAGGTAGAAATAGTTTTTCAAAAACCGATACAGATGCAACGTTCATGCGAATGAAAGAAGATCCGATGTTAAATGGTCAACTTAAACCAGGTTATAATCTTCAAATAGCAACTGAAAATCAATTTGTTATAGCCTATAATATTTTTCCAAATCCTACGGATACACGTACACTATTACCATTTATTGAAAGTATGCCTACATTACCTAAAATCGTCGTAGCTGATGCTGGATATGGAAGTCAAGAAAACTTAGAAACGTTGGATAATCTAGGGATTGATCATCTCATCAAATACAATATGTTTGATAAGGAACAGACGAAGAAATTTCAGAAATCAAGTAAGAATTTAAATAATTGGGACTATGATGCGGAAAATCAAATCTTTATTCACCCTGATGGTACACAGTTTCATTTTCATCATGTTTATCATCCAAAAACAGCAACTGGATATCGCTTAGAAAAAGAAATGTATTATCCAGTCAATAGAGAAACCGCACCACAAAAGTCATTTTCTTTTAATAGAAAATATCAGTATTTAAAAGAAAATGAATCAGCTAAGCTATTATCT
>NZ_JBOEQF010000461.1:0-1483 GCF_050689315.1 Aerococcus sp. L_32 | reverse complement strand
CAACGACGTAATGGTATGGCCGTTCGTATTGAAATTCAACAAGAAGAAAATTATGACCAAGAATATATCCATGCAGACCTTGAATACCTGCTGGAAGAATTGGGTCTATTAGAACGTGACCTTTACTTTGTAAACGGTCCACTAGACTTAACCGGCCTTGGGGATGCCATCGATGTCTTGGGAAATTATTTCCCTAACTTACGCTATGAACCATTTAAACCGGTTTACCCTAGCGAATTACAAACCACGAATTTATTCAAATTAGCTGAAAAACGTGATATCTTCCTACACCACCCTTATGATTCATTCAAACCAGTGGTCGAATTTATCCAAGATGCAGCCAATGACCCACATACGCTTGCAATCAAGCAAACTTTATACCGAGTATCGGCGAATTCACCAATCATTTCAGCCTTAAAAACAGCTGCTGAACGTGGTAAACAAGTAACCGTTTTAGTGGAATTGAAAGCACGTTTCGATGAAGAAAATAATGTCCAATGGGCAAAAATATTAGAAGAAGCTGGTTGCCATGTAATCTATGGTAAAACCCACCTTAAAACGCACTCTAAAATTGCCATGGTTGTGAAACAAAAGAATGGTCGCGTTCACCGTTACGTCCATCTTGGAACTGGTAACTACAATGATAAGACCGCACGTTTCTACACTGATATGGGGATCATCACAACTAACGAAGGGATTGCGGAAGATGCAACAGACTTTTTCAACTACCTAAGTGGCTACTCTAGCCAACCAGACTACCATTACCTACACGTATCCCCTTTTGCCATTCGTGATAACTACATTGAAGATATAGAGGATGAAATTCAAGCTCACAAAGCGAATGGTAATGGTCATATCATTGCCAAAATGAATTCATTAACCTCAAAAGATGTCATCAAGAAATTATACGAAGCTAGCCAAGCTGGCGTGAAAGTCGATCTGATTATCCGTGGTATTTGCTGTCTGGTACCGGGTATTCCTGGCGTATCTGAAAATATCAATGTCATCTCAGTTGTCGGCCGTTTCTTAGAACACAGCCGTATTTACTGGTTCAACAATAACGGTGATGAGAAACTATTCTTATCATCTGCTGATATGATGACCCGTAACATGATCGGCCGTGTAGAAATCGAGTTCCCTATTTTAGATGAACATATTCACGAAGAAATCATGGAAATCTTGAAAGTATACTTAGAAGATAATACCAAAGCGCGTTATAAATTACCTGACTGTACCTACCAATATGTACAAAATGATTTAGCGCCAGTAGACTCACAACAAATCTTCATGCAAAAGGCTTTAAACGAAGGCGAACAAGCCAGAACATCTGCCCCTCGCAGTAAAATGACTTGGTTTGAACGTTTGCAAAATAGACTAAATACAAAATAGTGATGGCTATTAATAATCGATCGTAATAAAAATAGCACCTTTGGATTAAATGTATTTGATTCAAGGGTGCTAATCATGTACCATGAGTATGGTT
>NZ_JBOEQF010000460.1:0-1483 GCF_050689315.1 Aerococcus sp. L_32 | reverse complement strand
GAACGACGTAACGGTATGGCCGTTCGTATCGAAATTCAACAAGAAGAAAATTATGATCAAGAATATATCCATGCAGACCTTGAATACCTGCTGGAAGAATTGGGTCTATTAGAACGTGACCTTTACTTTGTAAACGGTCCACTAGACCTAACTGGCCTTGGGGATGCCATCGATGTCTTGGAAAATTACTTCCCAAACTTACGCTATGAACCATTTAAACCGGTTTACCCTAGCGAATTACAAACCACTAATTTATTCAAATTAGCTGAAAAACGTGATATCTTCCTACACCACCCTTATGATTCATTCAAACCAGTGGTCGAATTTATCCAAGATGCAGCCAATGACCCACATACCCTTGCAATCAAGCAAACTTTATACCGAGTATCGGCGAATTCACCAATTATTTCAGCCTTAAAAACAGCTGCTGAACGTGGTAAACAAGTAACAGTTTTAGTGGAATTGAAAGCACGTTTCGATGAAGAAAATAATGTCCAATGGGCAAAAATCTTAGAAGAAGCTGGTTGCCATGTAATCTATGGTAAAACCCACCTTAAAACCCACTCGAAGATTGCCATGGTTGTGAAACAAAAGAATGGTCGCGTTCACCGTTACGTCCATCTTGGAACGGGTAACTACAATGATAAGACTGCCCGTTTCTATACTGATATGGGAATTATCACAACTAACGAAGGGATCGCGGAAGATGCAACAGACTTCTTCAACTACCTAAGTGGTTACTCTAACCAACCCGACTACCACTACCTACACGTATCACCTTTTGCGATTCGTGATAACTACATTGAAGATATCGAGGATGAAATTCAAGCCCACAGAGCGAATGGTAATGGTCATATTATTGCCAAAATGAACTCATTAACCTCAAAAGATGTTATCAGAAAACTATACGAAGCTAGCCAAGCTGGGGTAAAAGTAGATCTGATTATCCGTGGTATTTGCTGTCTGGTACCGGGTATTCCTGGCGTATCAGAAAATATCAATGTCATTTCAGTTGTCGGTCGATTCCTAGAACACAGCCGTATTTACTGGTTCCACAATAATAGCGAAGAAAAATTATTCTTATCATCTGCTGATATGATGACCCGTAACATGATCCGCCGTGTAGAAATCGAGTTCCCTATTTTAGATGAACATATTCATGAAGAAATCATGGAAATATTGAAAGTATACTTAGAAGATAATACCAAAGCGCGTTACAAATTACCTGACTGTACCTACCAATATGTACAAAATGATTTAGCGCCAGTAGACTCACAACAAATCTTCATGCAAAAGGCTTTAAACGAAGGCGAACAAGCCAGAACATCTGCCCCGCGCAGTAAAATGACTTGGTTTGAACGTTTGCAAAATAGACTAAATAAAAAATAGTGACGGATTTTAATAATCGGTCGCAATAAAAATAGCACCTTTGGATTAAATGTATTTGATTCAAGGGTGCTAATCATGTACCATGAGTATGGTC
>NZ_JBOEQF010000459.1:0-1483 GCF_050689315.1 Aerococcus sp. L_32 | reverse complement strand
GATCGTATCCGCTGTAAATAAAGGCGTGTCACCACAAATAACTAAAGTAGTACCTTCTTTATCAGCCAATTCACTCGCCGCTTGTTGCACCGCATGACCAGTGCCTAATTGCTCCGTTTGCGTTGTATAAGCCGTACGGTCGCCCAATAACTCTTGGACCGCTTCCGCACCATGCCCGACAATTGTCACCACTTCATCAATCCCAGCGTCATTCACACTAGTCAATACGTGGTCTACCATAGGTTTACCCGCAACTGGGTGTAACACCTTATACAACTTAGACTTCATACGAGTCCCTTTACCTGCCGCTAGAATTACTGCATAACGGTTGCTCATTATGTACATTCACTCCTCTAAAATCATTTATCCACTATTCAATATTTATCTCAAAATTACTACTTCATTGTATCGAATTCCAAGTTGCTCGACCAGTCCAGATTAATCCTTGTGCCGTCTAGCCCCTTTATTCTTATTATCTCGCTTTCGGTTCTTCTTGCGCGCCTTCGCCGGTGCCGCCGCTTTGTTCGCTTGTTTCGGTTTTTTCACCCGCGCTTTTGCTTTGACAGCCGTCCCCTCTTTTTCTTCCTGTAAAAGGGGTTGGTCTTCGTCGTTCTGGCTCGCACTCGGTACCTGGTCCGTCAGTTGCCCCCCATAAGTATAGAATGCTGTCAGCTGAATATCATCACCAACCTGCTTCTTCAAATCTCTAAGCGAACGGTCGTTAACGAAAGTCAGGACAATCCCCTCTTTCCCCATACGGCCAGTTCGCCCAGCCCGATGAGTATATTGTTCAGGGGTCGCTGGTAAATCATACTGAATAACCAAAGGTAGGTCTTCAATATCCAAACCACGTGCCGCCACATCCGTTGTAAATAGGTAAGTATATTCACCCTTCGTGAACTTGGCAATGGCTTGCTGGCGGTTTTGCGCCGCCATCTTCGAATGCAAGTAAGCCGTTTGAATATGGTTGAACTGCAATTTTTGTTGCAACTGTTCAATTTCAGCTACCGTACGGACAAAGACTAAGGCCTGCATTCCCTCAACTTGAGCAAGTCGACGCAACATATCGTCACGCTTACGAACAGGAACGTTAATATAGCCATCTTGCCGTTGTTTTTCAAAGGCCGTTCCTATTTTTTCAGCTGCCAATTCAATCACAGGTTCAGCCAATAAATCACTAGCTAAACCAGCCAAAGTATCTGGTACTGTTGCTGAGAATAAAGCCACTTGCGCTCTACCCGGTAATTTTTTAACCAATTGCTTGGTTTGGCCAATATGTTCCTCGTCTAACAAGGCATCCGCCTCATCAATAATGATGGTATCCACTTCATGAACCTTCAACTTACGTTGGTCAATCAGTTCAATCATCCGGCCCGAAGTCCCGACAATAATATCCGGTCTTTCTCTAATTTTCTCAATTTGCCGCTTCACATTCGCGCCACCAATAATTTTCATGGCTTTGAAGTCAACAGCTCGTGCCCAT
>NZ_JBOEQF010000458.1:0-1483 GCF_050689315.1 Aerococcus sp. L_32 | reverse complement strand
GTGGGCACGAGCTGTTGACTTCAAAGCCATGAAAATTATTGGTGGCGCCAATGTGAAGCGGCAAATTGAGAAAATTAGAGAAAGACCGGATATTGTAGTCGGAACTTCAGGCCGGATGATTGAACTGATTGACCAACGTAAGTTGAAGGTTCATGAAGTGGATACCATCATTATTGATGAGGCGGATGCTTTGTTAGATGAGGAACATATTGGCCAAACCAAGCAATTCGTTAAAAAATTACCGGGTAGAGCGCAAGTAGCTTTATTCTCAGCAACAGTACCAGATACTTTGGCTGGCTTAGCTAGTGACTTATTGGCTGAACCTGTGGTTGAATTGGCAGCTGAAAAAATAGGAACGGCCTTTGAAAAACAACGACAAGATGGCTATATTAACGTTCCTGTTCGTAAGCGTGACGATATGTTGCGTCGACTTGCTCAAGTTGAGGGGATGCAGGCCTTAGTCTTTGTCCGTACGGTAGCTGAAATTGAACAGTTACAACAAAAATTGCAGTTCAACCATATTCAAACGGCTTACCTACATTCGAAGATGGCGGCGCAAAACCGCCAGCAAGCTATTGCCAAGTTCACGAAGGGTGAATATACTTACCTATTTACAACGGACGTGGCGGCACGTGGTTTGGACATTGAAGACCTACCTTTGGTGATTCAGTATGATTTACCAGCGACCCCTGAACAATATACCCACCGGGCTGGGCGAACTGGCCGTATGGGGAAAGAGGGAATTGTCTTGACTTTCGTTAACGACCGTTCGCTTAGAGATTTGAAGAAGCAGGTTGGTGATGATATTCAACTGACAGCATTCTATACTTATGGGGGGCAACTGACGGACCAGGTACCGAGTGCGAGCCAGAACGACGAAGACCAACCCCTTTTACAGGAAGAAAAAGAGGGGGCGGCTGTCAAAGCAAAAGTACGGGTGAAAAAACCGAAACAAGCGAATAAAGCGGCGGCACCGGCGAAGGCGCGCAAGAAGAACCGGAAGCGAGATAATAAGAATAAAGGGGCTAGACGGCACAAGGATTAATCTAGACTGGTCGAGCAACTTGGAATTCGATACAATGAAGTAGTAATAATCGGTTATATAATGAATGATGGATAAATGATTTTAGAGGAGTGAATGTACATAATGAGCAACCGTTATGCAGTAATTCTAGCAGCAGGTAAAGGGACTCGTATGAAGTCTAAATTGTATAAGGTGTTACACCCAGTTGCGGGTAAACCTATGGTAGACCACGTTTTGACTAGTGTGAATGACGCTGGGATTGATGAAGTGGTGACGATTGTTGGTCATGGTGCGGAAGCGGTCCAAGAATTATTGGGCGACCGTACGGCTTATACAACGCAAACGGAGCAATTGGGTACTGGTCATGCGGTGCAACAAGCGGCGAATGAATTGGCTGACAAAGAAGGTACGACTTTAGTTATTTGTGGTGACACGCCTTTATTTACAGCAGATACGATT
>NZ_JBOEQF010000457.1:0-1490 GCF_050689315.1 Aerococcus sp. L_32 | reverse complement strand
TTTATACTCTTTTCCATTATTCATTTTTATCTTTATACTATGCTTTCAGAGCAGCCCTTAGGCTGCTTGTACTACCGGTATTTCGTTTAGATATAGCTTGTTCGTTATTAATATTCTAGTTCTAAAATTTTGGAAGTTTCGGTATCCATAGGCTATCCGTTTTAAGACCTTAATTTTATTATTCAAACCTTCTATTCGGCCATTCGTTAAGTGTTTATATTTGAACGTATGCCCAATATATCTTTGAAGTTTGATAAATGTACGCAACACTCGTCTTAATCCGCTTGGTAATTTAACTAACTTAGACTGCGCTAACTGAGCTTTAAATGCTGCACAATCATTCTCTTGGAGTGACTCACGCAAGTTATGGACAAGATTATAGGTGTCTTTTAATAATGGATTCTTGTCCAGTAAATAATCTAAAATACCACCGGTATTCGTAAGCCAATCGAATAACTTAAATGGTTGATAATCCCATGAGCTTAGGCTTTCTCGGGACATTAAGAATAGTCGCCAATACCTTTTATACTTGTTGTACAATCTATGGTCAGGAACTCTAAAGGCATTCATTACTTCAATACGTAACTTATTCAATTCTCGATTTAATGCTTGAACTAAGTGGAAGCGATCAATAATGATTTTTGCATTGGGAAATACCTCTCTAACAACTTCCATATAAGGCATATACATGTCCATTGTAACTGTTTGAACTTTCTGACGAGTTTTCAACGGATAGGCAAAAAAGTAATCACGTAGCTTGAATTTTCTGCGATCTCCTAGCACATCAACGATCTGTGAATTCGTATTATCTATAAACACAAAGCTCATATTACCTTCGACATGCTTTACACCTTTGAATTCATCGAAAGCAATATGCTCTGGTAATGCATCGAAGATGCTAGGTTTAAGGTCTTTACCAGCACCATTAATTACCCGTTGAACTGTATGATCAGAAACGTTGCATGTCTCTGCAATATGCTTCAATGTCAACGCATTGGTTGCAAAGTCTAACACCATCCGTTTAACGCGCTTAGAAATAAAACAGTTATCACCGACTACCTCTGATTTAGCAGTGAAGTAGCTATCACATTCTCTACAGTGATAGCGTTGCTTGCTTAATTTAAGGTAAGCAGGTAACCCTGATATCTTTGTTAGCGTAATTCTTGATTGTTTAGAGCCATTCTTAACGATACTATTTCCTCGTTTAACACAGCCGCAGGCTGGACAATACTGAGGATTTACATCTAACTTGCCGAAATAGATTAGTGACTTTATATTCTTAACTATCATTTCTTCAACTTTGTCCTCAAAAACAATATTTTCATCTTTCAATTGTAACGTGGTATTGATAAACTTATTCATACGGGGAATCTCCTATCTTATCATGGTTGTCGTTAACTTTATGATAATGGAGATTCCTCTTTTTTTGTAAAAAAAAATATAGAACCAATGACTTTTTTGAAGTCATCAGTCCTATATATTGTAGAGCC
>NZ_JBOEQF010000456.1:0-1492 GCF_050689315.1 Aerococcus sp. L_32 | reverse complement strand
CCAGCAATCACTAAACCAGCACCAGCACGTAAGTCTGAAGCTGTCACAGTTGCGCCTGTTAATTGGTTAGGACCCTTGTAAGTAATTTGATCATTGTGTTCTTCAATGTTTGCACCCATGCGCGCTAGCTCAGGTACATGTTTCACACGTTTTGGATAAATCGTATCTACTAATTTACCGTTACCATTCGCTGTTAATAATAATGGCGTAATGGGTTGTTGTAAGTCAGTTGCAAAACCTGGGTATGGCGCTGTTTTAATATCTACAGCTTTTAATTGACCGTCATTTGGATGAATGTAAATAGCATCATCGCTGATGTCCATTTTGACACCCATCTCACGTAATTTCGCTAGGAAACTTTCAATATGTTCAGCAATGACGTTCTTGACAGTAACCCCTTGGCCAACTGTCGCAGCGGCTGCAATATAAGTACCCGCTTCAATACGGTCAGGAATTTGTTGGTGAGAAGCACCGTGCATCTCGTCCACACCTTCGATACGGATAGTAGAAGTACCCACACCTTTGATCTTAGCACCCATCTTGTTTAATAGCATGGCGATATCAATGATTTCAGGTTCGCGGGCTGCATTTTCAATAACAGTTATCCCTTTAGCGCGAGAAGCTGCCAACATGATGTTGATGGTTGCGCCGACGCTGACAACATCTAGGTAAATTTCAGTACCTGTAAGACCATTACCGTTAGTTGTTAAATGCATAGCACCTAATTCGTTGCTTACTTCAGCACCTAAAGCTTCAAAACCTTTTAAGTGTAAATCCATTGGACGAGGCCCCAAGTTACAACCACCTGGTAAACCAACAACACCCTCACCGTATTTACCCAATAAGGCACCCATGAAGTAGTAAGACGCGCGCAAGCTTTGGATCTTTCCATCAGGCATTGGGATATTTTCCATGTTCGTTGGGTCAATACGCATCACGTGATCATTGAAATCAACCTTTACATTAAAGTCTTTCAATATTTCAATTAAAGCGAACACGTCTTCAATTTCCGGTACACCCTCAATTACCACCGGTGAATCCGCCATAATCGCTGCAGGAATTAGCGCTACTGCACTATTCTTCGCTCCAGAAACCGTAATCTCACCCTTTAACGGATTACCACCCTTGATGATAAATTTTTCCATTATAAAACCCCTCACTCATCGTTTTCATTTTCGTTTTATTTATTTCATTTTATCTAAGCCTTTTAGCTTTTGTTAAGTTCATTCATTAATTACCTATTTGAATCATATATGCGGATTTTGCATACTTTTCCGATTCTATGATAGATAATGCAAGATTGATTATACATAATTCTCTATGATATAACTACCGTCCCCACCAATTTTAATGGTTTTTTTAACTTCTATGTAAAATTTGACAAATATACAATCAGTTATAGGGGCCATTTAATTTATTATAACCCACGAACTAACCATTATTCGTCCGATAGGTTTAAACAACTTGGAAAAAGGGCAATTTCACGTAAATT
>NZ_JBOEQF010000455.1:0-1496 GCF_050689315.1 Aerococcus sp. L_32 | reverse complement strand
CTATGAATATAGCACCTCCAGGGTTCCAAATAGAACCCGGCAATATAACGGTTGCGACCGACCAAGCAACGTTAACCGCTTAGTTGCTCAGAGCTCATCTTCACTTATATTTTCAGTCCCTATTTCACCATCCAAGGGTTCTCTGCATCAGAAAATAATTCAGTTACTCTTCTCTTCATAGCTTTTTTAAATTAAATATATATTACATTATGATGAGAATTCTATTGTTTTTAAGGCGTCCTGTCAACTTTTTTGTTTTTATTGTAAAGTATTTAGTCATAATGTCTGAAAAATAAAATCATCTCAACTCTTGAAAGCATCCGCCTATCATGATACTAGACGATATGTTTCAAAAGATGAGATCATTGTATTGGGCTTGTTTGCCCTTTTTCAATTATTAATTAGACTCAATCAGCCGGTTTACATGAATAGCCAAGTAAGATTTTTCTTCCGCTGTAATTCGGTAGGCGTACTGATGGTAAATGTAGTCATCGATTTTCTCTGCACAAGCCATAGCTTTAGGATAATTTTCCTTAACCTGGTCATAGAGAAACTGACCTGACCCATTCTGCGCTTCCCCTTGAATCACCCGCAAGGCAAAGTACTGCAAGTGGGTCATAAACCGGTTATAGGCAATAGATTCGGGATCAAATTTCTGACCGAAAAAGAGAGTTACTACTTCTAAAATCCCCCGGACAATTTTCACAACTTCCATCGTCTGACTCATCTCACCCTGGTTCATCCGGGCGTTCACCAGATGCAAGGCAATTGACGAGGCCTCATCATCCGGCAACCTGATGCCAAGATTGGCTTGGATAATATCTAGCGCTTTAAAACCAATATGATACTCATCCGGAAATAACCGTCGAATATTCCAAGCCAGTGGATTCGTGATAACGAGCCCTTTTTCAAACCGTTCCAAGGCAAAATGAATATGGTCCGCCAAGGTGATGTACAAATTGGCCTGGTATTTCTCGTCAAGACTAGTCGTGGCTAGGTCTATAATGGCTAGCAGACTATCGATTTCAGGGGTGGACAAGGTCACAAATAATTCCTCAACCGATATATCCACCGCGTTTTCTTTGAAAATCTTTTCAATCTTACTTTCATCCACCACGTTGCCCACATGTTGACTAAAACCTAGACCTTTACCCATTACGACCACTTCATCGTCCTCTTCATCAAGCGCTAGTACCGCATTGTTATTGAATATCCGAACAATTTGCACGCTGCCACCCCCAAACATCTTTCTCTTATGTAGAGTAATATATCATGTTACCGGTTTCTTTTTCAACCTTTACTGAATCAAATAATTAGAACCATACAATTTGACTTAGATGAATGTTTTCGGCTATCATATGGTTATAAATTTTGAAAACGCTTTATTATTAACAATCAATTACGCATAATCGAAAAAGGAGCATGATTTATGACAAGTAAATATATTTTTCTAGATGTAGATGGGACTTTGGTTTCTTATGAAAACGTCCTTCCAC
>NZ_JBOEQF010000454.1:0-1499 GCF_050689315.1 Aerococcus sp. L_32 | reverse complement strand
GCAGCAATCACTAGACCAGCACCAGCACGTAAGTCTGAAGCCGTCACAGTTGCACCTGTTAATTGGTTAGGACCATTGTAAGTAATTTGGTCATTGTGTTCTTCAATATTTGCACCCATACGCGCTAACTCAGGTACATGTTTCACACGTTTTGGATAAATCGTATCTACTAATTTACCGTTACCATTCGCTGTTAATAATAATGGCGTAACAGGTTGTTGTAAGTCAGTTGCAAAACCTGGGTATGGTGCTGTTTTAATATCTACAGCTTTTAATTGACCGTCATTTGGATGAATGTAGATAGCATCATCGCTGATGTCCATTTTGACACCCATCTCACGTAATTTCGCTAGGAAGCTTTCAATATGTTCAGCAATGACGTTATTGACAGTAACCCCTTGGCCAACTGCCGCAGCAGCTGCAATATAAGTGCCGGCTTCGATACGGTCAGGAATTTGTTGGTGAGAAGAACCGTGCATCTCGTCCACACCTTCGATACGGATAGTAGAAGTACCCACACCTTTAATCTTAGCACCCATTTTGTTTAAAAGCATTGCAATATCAATGATTTCAGGTTCGCGGGCTGCATTTTCAATGACAGTTGTCCCTTTAGCGCGAGAAGCTGCCAACATAATGTTGATTGTTGCACCAACGCTGACAACATCTAGGTAAATTTCAGTACCAGTTAGGCCGTTACCGTTAGTTGTTAAATGCATAGCACCTAATTCATTGCTTACTTCAGCACCTAAAGCTTCAAAACCTTTTAAATGTAAATCCATTGGACGAGGCCCCAAGTTACAACCACCTGGTAAACCAACAACACCCTCACCGTATTTACCTAATAAGGCACCCATGAAGTAGTAAGATGCGCGCAAGCTTTGGATCTTACCATCAGGCATTGGGATATTTTCCATGTTCGTTGGGTCAATACGCATCACGTGCTCATTGAAATCAACGTCTACATTAAAGTCTTTCAAAATTTCAATTAAAGCGAACACGTCGTCAATTTCCGGTACGCCCTCAATTACCACCGGTGAATCCGCCATAATCGCTGCAGGAATTAGCGCTACTGCACTATTCTTCGCTCCAGAAACTGTAATCTCACCCTTTAACGGATTACCACCCTTGATGATAAATTTTTCCATTATAAAACCCCTCACTCATCATTTTCATTTTCGTTTTATTTACGCTATTTTTTCATTCTGTTAATTTCATAGACTAACTCTTGTTTGTTCATTAATTACCTATACTCGTCACACATGCTATTTTTGCACACTTTTTCCGATTCTATGATAGATAATGCAAGATTGATTATACCTAATTCTCTATGATATAACTACCGTCCCCGCCAATTTTAATTGTTTTTTTAACTTCTATGTAAAATTTGACATATATACAATCAGTTATGGGAGCCATTTAATTTATTATAACCCATGAATCAACCATTATTCATTCGAAAGGTTTAAACATCTTGCAAAAAGGGCAATTTCACGTAAATC
>NZ_JBOEQF010000453.1:0-1503 GCF_050689315.1 Aerococcus sp. L_32 | reverse complement strand
TGACGCTGGCTGAACGGCAGACACGCTTTGAAGTCATCCTAAAGTTGAACGGGAAGGACACCGAATCGGTGGACCAAGCGGTTCAACAGCTAAGAGAACGGGCTGGCGCTAACTTCGATCAATTATTTAAGACCGTGACCTCCGACAATGGCTCGGAGTTTTCGGGGCTACACGATGCTCTGCAAGATGTAGCTGACGTCTATTTCAGCCACCCCTATGCTTCTTGGGAGCGTGGGACGAGCGAAAATCAGCATAAATTAATTCGCCGTTTCGTCCCCAAGGGAAGCCCGATTAGTGAGGTGAGCGAGAACCAGATTTTGCGGATCCAGCGTTGGATGAACGATTACCCGCGGAAAATTTTGGGTTATGCAACACCACATGACACATTTGTTCAAGCATTCAAGCAAGAACGATTGGGGGCTTGACCTATCATTACTTGACCTCGGCATGGCTTCATGTCTGGAAAGATGGCCTGAGGCCAGACTGGTCGGAAGACTACCATCCCTCAGTTCATTATCAGAGGGTCACTGATTTAGAATAACAAGGCAGTTACGGTACCGAACAAATGAGTTACCTGTAGTGGCTAACTTAAACTTGAAATTTACGAAAAAGTAAAAACATAATTTTTAGGAAGGAAGTATTCAGTTGGTTCAATTGTTTTCCATTGTTTCAAAACATAGAGGCGTGGATTTCCATCATCCCCATTCCGAGAAAATTGGTCATCCTGAAGGAATTGATGTTTACCTTGCTCTCTTTATCAAAACAAATGCTATTTTTTATATAAATGATAAATTTCATCAAGTGAGACCAAATTCTATAGTTATATTTTCTCCTGGCACTTCTTTTTCTTATCATAACCCTGAAGGTGATTGCATTAATGATTACTTTAGATTTCATTGTTCGGATCCAGATTTTTTTAAAAAACTGTGGATCTTTTTTTGAATTTTTAATGTGTTGCACTTAAATTGTAAATTCGTCATATAGAAAAAGGGGCTTTGACATTAGTGTCAGGCCCCTAATTACTATTTACCACAAGTCGTAATATCAGGCTCTTCTTACGCAAGGCATCCGTATGTCGCTGCGTTCCGTCGGCTGTCCCACAAAAGTCAAACTCTTTCGATGCTTTCCAAAATACGCCAATTACTTCCGGTAATTGTTCGGCTTTTTAAGGTGTAAGAGCCGACACTAAGAAAGGAACCTTTGGAAGATTAGAGCAGCGACTTTTGTCGCAGCTCCTATCTATCTACCTACCACAAGTCTTCTGCTTGGTCGTAATATGTCTGGTATTTTTTGATGATGTCATCTTTTTGTTTCAAGATGTTGGCTAGTCCTTTGACCAATTCGCTAGACGATTCTACCATCGACATGTCCTCTTTTTGGCTTAAAATGGCGTCTGAAACCCCGTCGTAGGGTACTGCTTCATAGATTTCATCCAGGACTTTGGTGATTTGGTATGCTAAGCGTTCTTTTCGCTGTTCTTCGTAGGCTTTAATTTGCGGTAGG
>NZ_JBOEQF010000452.1:0-1511 GCF_050689315.1 Aerococcus sp. L_32 | reverse complement strand
AAACCGCTGATTTCAAATGCGGAACGGATCAAAAACTACCAACAATTAGAAGTTGGGGACTATGTGGTTCATGTTAACCACGGGATTGGGCGGTATACTGGTATTGAAACTATCGAGTTTGCCGGCACCCACCAAGACTACTTGACCATTGTCTTCGCCGACCAAGCAGCTATTCATGTGCCGATTGACCAAATCGATTTGGTTCAAAAATATGTGTCTGCTGAGGGGCGTGAGCCTAAATTAAATAAAATGGGCGGTAGCGAATGGGCGAAAACCAAACAGAAGGTGTCCAGCAAGATTGAAGATATTGCGGATGAATTGATTGACTTATACGCCTCTCGTGAAGCACAGAAAGGTTTAGCTTTTAGTCCAGATACTGCTGAACAGGCCGAATTTGAAAATGCCTTCCCGTATTCAGAAACCGATGACCAAGTCCGGTCAATCGCTGAAATTAAGAAGGATATGGAAGTAGAGAAACCGATGGATCGATTACTCGTTGGAGATGTCGGTTTTGGAAAAACGGAAGTCGCTATGCGAGCTGTCTTTAAAGCTTTAATGGAGGGTAAACAAGTAGCTTTCTTAGTGCCCACGACTGTATTAGCCCAACAACATTACGAAACCTTCACTGAACGGTTTGCAGACTGGCCTTTTGAAATTGGCTTATTATCTAGATTTAGAAGCAAGGGCCAACAAAATGAAACCATTGCGGGCTTGAAAAAAGGGCAAGTGGATATTGTGATTGGTACTCACCGCGTCCTATCTAAAGATGTTGAATTCCTTGATTTAGGGCTATTAGTGGTTGATGAGGAACAACGGTTTGGGGTGAAGGCCAAGGAAAAATTGAAGGCCTTAAAAGCGAATGTAGATGTGTTGACCCTGACGGCGACACCGATTCCTCGTACCTTAAACATGTCTATGCTAGGGGTTCGGGACTTATCCGTTATTGAAACACCGCCAGCCAACCGGTATCCCGTCCAGACTTTTGTAATGGAGCAAAATTACGGGGCAGTCAAAGATGCCATTGAACGAGAAATTGCTCGAGATGGTCAAGTTTTCTATCTCTTTAATAATGTGGCCCAAATCGAAGAGAAGGCGGCCTTTATCAATGAGTTGGTCCCTGAAGCGAGGGTGGCCATTGCCCATGGTCAAATGACTGTTGCCCAACTGGAAAATGTCATGATGGACTTTGTACTTGGTGAGTTTGATGTTTTAGTGACGACAACCATTATTGAGACAGGGGTCGACATTCCTAATGCCAACACCTTACTGGTTGAAGGAGCCGACCGGATGGGGCTATCTACCCTCTACCAATTACGGGGCCGGGTTGGACGGTCAACTCGAATTGCCTATGCCTATTTCATGTACCGTCCGGACAAGATGTTGTCTGAGGTATCTGAAAAACGCTTGATGGCCTTACGTGATTTCACGGAACTAGGGTCTGGTTTTAAGATTGCCATGCGTGACTTGTCCATTCGTGGGGCAGGTAACTTGCTCGGGAAACAGCAACACGG
>NZ_JBOEQF010000451.1:0-1518 GCF_050689315.1 Aerococcus sp. L_32 | reverse complement strand
GTTGGACTTCAACTTCTTTTGCAGTCTTATCCGCTCACCCAGCCTTTTATGTGATTTCTGTTCGTCAGACCAGAGATATGCCTAGGACTTCTTTCAGATTCCACCTCACGGTAGACACCCTTGTCTTCAGCTATATGCTTACCACTGTCAGGTTGCATTAGGGACTTTCACCCGTTAGAGTTTGCCCATGCTGGGCAAACAAAAAGAGCCAGGAAAAACCTGACTCATTTGTTTGTATTTTAAATAACCGTTTCTAGATAGAAGAAACTTTATCTTAGTACCAACCGTTAGCGTTCCAGAATGCTAAAGCAGCTTCCCATGAACCGTAACGTTCAGCAACATATTTGTCAGCAGCTGCTTCTTGTTCAGCTGGAGATGCACCGTAAGCTACTAATGTTGGGTTTAATTGGTAACGGCCATAGTAACCACCTGCTGCGTTGTAAGCTGTGTAAGATCCACCTGACTCACGTTGAGCGATGATTTCTTTAGCTGAATTGCTAGAGTATGAAGTAGTTGAAGCAGTTGTTTCGGCTGCTGGTGCTTCGTATGCAGTTTCTTCTGCTACATAAGTTTCTTCAGCTGGCGCTTCATAAGTAGTTTCAGTTACCACTTCTTCAGCAACATCATAAGTAGTTGCTTCTTCAGTTGCAGAGTCTTCTACAGTTACTTCGTTTACTTCACCAGTTGTTTCATCTTTTGTAAATGAAAGTTTAGTTCCTGGGAAGATTACGTTAGCGTTTTGGATGTCGTTGATTGCAACTAATGCATCTACACTTACGTCAGACGCTTTAGCGATAGCTGCTAAAGTATCACCGTATTGAATAGTGTATGAAGTAGTTGTGTCATCTGTAGCTTCTAAATCAGCTGAAACTTCAGCAACTGTACGAGCAGACCAAGTAGCCGCTTCTACGTTATTGTTGTTTGTAGCAGCGAATAAACCTGCTAATGCAAATGACGTACCTAAGATAATTTTGTTCAATTTCATGTGTAAATACTCTCCTTAATAAGAATACTGCTTTTTAATTTTTTTTTAAGTTGTCTGCTGCCATCTAGTGGATGACCCGCTATTTACCGCATCTTTATCGTGCGGCTATATTCTAGATAAAGAACACCTGTCTCATCTACAAGCAATATCTTAACACGGGCCTTTTTTTAAGTCATGTAAATCAGGCATCTGTTAAAGCCTCTTAACTGCCTTGACATTAAATCCGGGTTTTTTGAAAACCTTATGTAAATTTGTAACAACCTTGTAACATTACAAAGCTAATATTATATGTTTAAAGTGATAAGAGAGGTTGTTTTCACAAATGATGTCATATTACCGGAAAATTATGCGTTTTTATTATGAATTAAATAAACAAAGTCCCTAATAAAGCCTTTATATAAGTGTTTTAAATTCATGTCAAATTGCAATCGTTCTGTAATATGACAGATAATAATTGCAAAATATTCTTTTTAAATGTCTAATAATACAAATATTTAGATAAGCTATCGGGTTTTTACTTATTTCAAAGCAAT
>NZ_JBOEQF010000450.1:0-1522 GCF_050689315.1 Aerococcus sp. L_32 | reverse complement strand
TGGCTTATTACGCCGCAACAAAGAAAATGCGGATGATAAAATTGCCCGCATGAAAGAAGTAGGCGAAGAAATCCTTGTTTTAGACAAAAAACTTGCTAAATTGGATGAGCAAGTGACTTACATTATGGATCGTTTACCAAACTTACCACATGATTCAGTACCAGTTGGTGCCGATGAAGATGACAACGTTGAAGTGCGACGATGGAGCCAAGCCCCTGAGTTTGATTTTGAACCAAAAGCGCACTACGAAATTGGTGAAGAATTAGGTATTTTAGACTTTGAACGTGGAGCTAAAGTTTCAGGTGCGAGATTCTTATACTATCGTGGTTTAGGTGCCCGTTTGGAGCGTGCTGTTTATAACTTTATGTTAGACCAACACCAAGAAGAAGGTTACGAGGAAATCATTCCTCCTTACTTAGTGAACGACAAAGCTATGTACGGTACTGGTCAATTCCCTAAATTTACTGAAGATGTTTTCTCTACAACGAATGAAGATCGCCACTTAACATTGATCCCAACAGCAGAAGTACCATTAACCAATTATTTTGCAAATGAAATTATTCCTGGAGAAGATTTACCTATCTATTTCACCGCCATGTCACCAAGTTTCCGTTCAGAAGCAGGATCTGCTGGTCGCGATACACGTGGTTTAATTCGTCTACACCAATTCCAAAAAGTAGAGATGGTGAAGTTTGCTCGACCTGAAGATTCATATGACGAATTAGAAAAAATGGTGAATAATGCCGAAAATATCCTACAAAAATTAAACTTACCATATCGTGTAATGACATTATCTACTGGTGATATGGGGTTCTCAGCTGCTAAAACTTATGACTTAGAAGTATGGGTACCAGCGCAAGAAACATACCGTGAAATTTCTTCATGTTCAAACACTGAAGCCTTCCAAGCGCGTCGTGCTTTAATCCGTTTCCGTAACGCAAACGGTAAACCTGAATATGTGCATACATTAAATGGTTCTGGTTTAGCTGTTGGGCGTACAGTAACAGCTATTTTAGAAAACTATCAAAACGCAGATGGTTCAGTAACAATCCCTGAAGCGTTAGTACCTTACATGGGTGGTATTACAGAAATCACAAAAGAAAATGCTTCTGGCGTTTCAAAATTAAAATAATGTAATACAATAGAGGTGGATTAATTTTTTAAATTTAACGAAAGGGGCAATTAGGATGTCTAAAGAAACAGCAGTGTTTGCCGGCGGATGTTTTTGGTGTATGGTTCAACCATTCGAAGAAATGGATGGTATTGAAAAAGTTACATCAGGATACACTGGCGGACACAAAGAAAATCCTACATATGAAGAAGTTTGCTCGGGCACAACCGGTCATACAGAAGCAGTTGAGATTGAATTTGATAATGAAAAAATAAGCTATTCAGAATTGCTAGATATTTATTGGCAACAAACAGACCCAACAGATGCAATGGGGCAATTTGTTGATCGTGGGGATTCTTATCGACCAGAAATCTTTGTGAACAGCGAAGAACAGGCTAAAGCAGCAATGGA
>NZ_JBOEQF010000449.1:0-1524 GCF_050689315.1 Aerococcus sp. L_32 | reverse complement strand
AGGCTTATTACGCCGCAACAAAGAAAATGCGGATGATAAAATTGCCCGCATGAAAGAAGTAGGCGATGAAATCCTTGTTTTAGACAAAAAACTGGCTAAATTGGATGAGCAAGTGACTTACATTATGGATCGTTTACCAAACTTACCACATGATTCAGTACCAGTTGGTACCGATGAAGATGACAACGTTGAAGTGCGTCGTTGGAGCCAAGCTTCTGAGTTTGATTTTGAACCAAAAGCTCACTACGAAATTGGTGAAGAATTAGGTATTTTAGACTTTGAACGTGGAGCTAAAGTTTCAGGTGCGAGATTCTTATACTATCGCGGTTTAGGTGCTCGTTTAGAGCGTGCAGTTTATAACTTTATGTTAGACCAACATCAAGAAGAGGGTTACGAAGAAATCATCCCTCCTTACTTAGTGAACGACAAAGCTATGTACGGTACTGGTCAATTCCCTAAATTTACAGAAGATGTCTTCTCAACAACTAACGAAGACCGTCACCTAACATTGATTCCAACAGCCGAAGTGCCTTTAACAAACTACTTTGCGAATGAAATCATTCCAGGTGAAGATTTACCAATATACTTCACAGCAATGTCTCCAAGTTTCCGTTCAGAAGCAGGGTCAGCTGGTCGTGATACTCGTGGTTTGATTCGTCTACACCAATTCCAAAAAGTTGAAATGGTAAAATTCGCGCGCCCAGAAGATTCTTATGAAGAATTAGAAAAAATGGTTGCAAATGCCGAAAATATCCTACAAAAATTAAACTTACCATACCGTGTCATTACCCTATCAACTGGAGACATGGGCTTCTCTGCAGCCAAAACTTATGACTTAGAAGTATGGGTACCAGCGCAAGAAACATACCGTGAAATTTCTTCATGCTCAAACACGGAAGCCTTCCAAGCGCGTCGTGCTTTAATTCGTTTCCGTAACGCAAACGGTAAACCAGAATATGTGCATACATTAAATGGGTCTGGCCTAGCAGTTGGTCGTACAGTAACAGCTATTCTAGAAAACTACCAAAACGCAGATGGTTCAGTAACAATCCCTGAAGCATTAGTACCTTACATGGGTGGTATTACAGAAATCACAAAAGAAAATGCTTCTGGCGTTTCAAAATTAAAATAATGTAATACAATAGAGGCAGATTAATTTCTTTTTAATTTAACGAAAGGGGCAATTAGGATGTCTAAAGAAACAGCAGTATTTGCCGGCGGATGTTTTTGGTGTATGGTTCAACCATTCGAAGAAATGGATGGTATTGAAAAAGTTACATCAGGATACACTGGCGGCCACAAAGAAAATCCTACATATGAAGAAGTTTGCTCGGGCACAACTGGTCATACAGAAGCAGTTGAGATTGAATTTGATAATGAAAAAATAAGCTATTCAGAATTACTAGATATTTATTGGCAACAAACAGACCCAACAGATGCAATGGGGCAATTCGTTGATCGTGGGGATTCTTATCGACCTGAAATCTTTGTGAACAGCGAAGAACAGGCTAAAGCAGCAATGGC
>NZ_JBOEQF010000448.1:0-1525 GCF_050689315.1 Aerococcus sp. L_32 | reverse complement strand
GTCCGCTTTAACTGGGTCTTCACCCTTACGCTCTTTAACCGGTGTATGACCGTTTACAATATGCCCTCGATCTGGACGAATACCAAACTCGCTTAAAATCAATTCAGCACACTCTTTGTCATTACGTAAAGTATAGTAAATATTTTTTGGCTCATGATGGGTTTCAGCATCCTCGATATAGTAACGCTCAAAAGTCGTCATTCTAGTCTTTCCAAATAAAGACGAACCTTCCCCTTGCCAGATATACCACATGTAATCTAAATCAGGGTTTTCGTCTTCATTTGGTCCTTGAGCCACAAAAGCTTGACGCATAGACTTCTCAAATTGGTCCAACAATTCCCGTCCTGCATATGAACGGCCGTGAATTTCAACCGCCTTAAATGACATATCTTCATTCATCGGAATACAACCGTGATATAACAGATTTTCATTGTAAACTTTATACAATGACCCCTTACTATATAGGTAGGCAATATGCTTTTGCAGACGGTCTGAATTTAAGAAACCAGCTTGCAATTTCCCCATCACATATTCTTCATCTTCAGTTAATTTGAATGGATCTGCCGGATCTACCGTAGGGAACGTCGTATTCTTCAAGTCATATTCCTTCCCATCAACGAGTACAGTCCCTTTTTCCAAGTCTAATTTATCAAGGAATAGGCGGTTGTCGGTTTGGAATTCAGGGTGGCGTTTAATGACTTGCGCTTCTAATTTAAATTGAATAATCGTGATTGCCTGCTGCATCTTGGCAATTTGTTTCACTTCTTCTGGAAAATGGTCCACCGAATCGTCAATCTTAGGCATGAATTCCGCGATAGTGTCATCCGGGTAAGTAGCCTCCGCGAATGCCACCAAGGGTCTCAGTGAAATACCATAGCCATCCTCGATGATTTCTAAGTTGTCATAACGGGCACAAATCCGTAATACGTTGGCGATCAAGACGCGTGACCCCGAAGCGGCCCCCATCCAAATGGCGTCATGGTTCCCCCATTGGATATCGATGGATTTCTGAGTAGCCAACAAGTCGATAATTTTATCAGGCGACGGCCCACGGTCATAGATGTCCCCTAAAACGTGTAAATGATCGACAACAAGTTCCTGCATTAATTCAGAGAAGGCTTCAATTAAACGGTTTGCTGCCCCTAATTCGATTACATTTTGAATGATATTCCAGTAGTAAGACCCCTTGTTGGTCAAGACAGAATCCTTAAATAGCAACTCCTCAAGGATGTAAGACATGTCTTTTGGCATAGCCTTGCGAACTTTTGAACGGGTGTATTTAGACACAACAAATTGTCCCAACTCCACTAATCTAGAAATTGTTAACGTATAGAATTCATGCTCTTCTTCTACATCTGTAATATCCGCTAACACTCGGTCTAGCTTCTCTTCTGGATAGTAGACAAGGGTTGCCAACTGGTTCATTTCATTCGTCGATAACCGGTTTTGGAATACCTCTCGAATTTTTTCTTTAATATTCCCCGACCCATTACGTAACACGTGCGAAACAGCATCATACTCGCCA
>NZ_JBOEQF010000447.1:0-1525 GCF_050689315.1 Aerococcus sp. L_32 | reverse complement strand
CGGCGAGTATGATGCTGTTTCGCATGTGTTACGTAATGGTTCGGGGAATATTAAAGAAAAGATTCGAGAGGTATTCCAAAACCGGTTATCGACGAATGAAATGAATCAGTTGGCAACCCTTGTCTACTATCCAGAAGAGAAGCTAGACCGAGTGTTAGCGGATATTACAGATGTAGAGGAAGAGCATGAATTCTATACGTTAACAATTTCTAGAATGGTGGAGTTGGGACAATTTGTTGTGTCTAAATACACCCGTTCAAAAGTGCGCAAGGCTATGCCAAAAGACATGTCTTACATCCTTGAGGAGTTGTTATTTAAGGATTCTGTCTTGACCAACAAGGGGTCTTACTACTGGAATATCATTCAAAATGTAATCGAATTAGGGGCAGCAAACCGTCTAATTGAAGCCTTGTCTGAATTGATGCAGGAACTTGTTGTCGATCATTTACACGTTTTAGGGGACATCTATGACCGTGGGCCGTCACCTGATAAAATTATTGACTTATTGGCTGCTCAGAAATCCATCGATATCCAATGGGGGAACCATGACGCCATTTGGATGGGGGCTGCTTCAGGATCACGCGTTTTGATTGCCAATGTATTACGGATTTGTGCCCGTTATGACAACTTAGAAATCATCGAGGATGGCTACGGTATTTCACTGAGACCCTTGGTGGCATTCGCGGAGGCTACATACCCGGATGACACTATCGCGGAATTCATGCCTAAGATTGACGATGCGGTGGACCATTTTCCAGAAGAAGTGAAACAAATTGCCAAGATGCAACAGGCAATCACGATTATTCAATTTAAATTAGAAGCGCAAGTCATTAAACGCCACCCTGAATTCCAAACCGACAACCGCCTATTCCTTGATAAATTAAACTTGGAAAAAGGAACTGTACTCGTTGGAGAGAAGGAATATGACTTGAAGAATACGACGTTCCCTACGGTAGACCCGGCAGATCCGTTCAAACTCACTGAGGATGAAGAGTTTGTGATGGCGAAATTGCAATCTGGTTTCTTAAACTCTGACCGTCTGCAAAAGCATATTGCCTACCTATATAGTAAGGGGTCATTGTATAAAGTCTACAATGAAAACCTGTTATATCACGGTTGTATTCCGATGAATGAAGATATGTCATTTAAGGCGGTTGAAATTCACGGCCGTTCATATGCAGGACGGGAATTGTTGGATCAATTTGAGAAGTCTATGCGTCAAGCTTTTGCGGCTCAAGGACCAAATGAAGACGAAAACCCTGATTTGGATTACATGTGGTATATCTGGCAAGGGGAAGGGTCGTCGCTATTTGGAAAGACCAAGATGACGACGTTTGAGCGTTACTATATTGAGGATGCTGAAACACATCATGAGCCAAAAAATATTTACTATACTTTACGTAATGACAAAGAGTGTGCTGAATTGATTTTAAGCGAGTTTGGTATTCGTCCAGATCGAGGGCATATTGTAAACGGCCATACACCGGTTAAAGAGCGTAAGGGTGAAGACCCAGTTAAAGCGGAT
>NZ_JBOEQF010000446.1:0-1530 GCF_050689315.1 Aerococcus sp. L_32 | reverse complement strand
GCTTGGTCTAATGGTTTGTATTCTGCTGCCAAACCACGTTTAACTGCTGGGCGTTCATTGATTCTATTGGCCCATTCAACCACGTTTTTGTATGATTCAGCATCCAAGAATTCTTTAGACCCTTCATATAATTCACCAAGGACTAGACGGCCATACCATGACCAGATTGCGATATCCGCAATCGTATATTCATCACCCGCGATAAAGTCGCGCTCAGCCAATGTTTGATCTAGTAAGTCTAATTGACGTTTGGTTTCCATTGTAAAACGGTCAATTGGGTATTTTAATTTTTCAGGTGCATAATTGAAGAAGTGACCGAAACCACCACCAACATAAGGACCAGCACCGATTTGCCAGAATAACCAGTTCAAGGTTTCTGTACGCCCGTGAATATCTTTAGGTATTAAGTGACCAAATTTTTCAGCTAAATAAAGTAAGATAGAACCTGATTCAAAAACGTTCAAGGCAGGTTCTTGACTTTGGTCTACTAAAGCTGGAATTTTAGAGTTTGGATTGATTTCAACAAAATCCGAACCAAATTGATCCCCGTTTCCAATATGAATTAAGAATAGGTCATATTCAGTATTTGATACGCCCAAGTCTTTTAATTCTTCTAGTAGAATAGTAATTTTAATCCCGTTTGGTGTACCCAAAGAATACAACTGTAAATCAGCCTCTCCAACAGGCAGTGTTTGTTCAAAACGGCTACCTGCAGTTGGACGGTTACCACCTAGATTCTTGATTTCTTCAGCTTCATTTTCCCATGTCCATACATTTGGTACAATATACTCGCTCATTTAATCGCTCCTTTTTTAATCCTTACTTGCTTACCTAAATATACCACCGCCCATGTAGTAAAGTTAAATCATTCGCTCATTGAAAGGGTTAAAAATTCGTAAATTACTGGTAAATTTCAGGGAGTTACTTATAATAGTAAATTAAAGGAGGCTTTTCATTATGCCTGAACAAAAAACTTTTATTATGTTGAAACCAGATGTCTTAAAACGCGGCTTGATGGGTGCCATTATCTCGCGTATCGAAGATCAAAATTATTTTATTGAGCGCGCCCAGGTCATGGAATTAGATAAACAAATGGTGGCCCACCACTATGCCCACTTATTGAATGAGGATTTTTACCCTGAGCTTGAATCTTATATGCTTTCTGGCCCGGTCTTTGCTATGGTGGTTACCGGCGATAACGTCATTGTTGGGATGCGGAAAATCATAGGTGCAACCGACCCACGCGATGCAGCGCCTCATACCATTCGCGCTGATTTCGCCAGAAATGTGACTGAAAATGCCATTCACGGTTCAGACACAGAAGAAAATGCAGCCATTGAAATCACCCGTTTCTTCAATTCTTACGAATAGTAAATACACAAAAAGAGCCTACAACAGCCTGCAATCCCCATTATTATATTGGGCATTAGCAAGTTGGTGAGTGCTCTTTTTTCAAATCGTCATTTAAATCAGCTGGTCAGCGGCAGCAAGTACGGCGTCATAATTGGGTTCGTCTCGCATGTCCGCAAC
>NZ_JBOEQF010000445.1:0-1538 GCF_050689315.1 Aerococcus sp. L_32 | reverse complement strand
ATGACCTGCGCATCCTGTGCGCAAGCGGTCGAGAAATCGGTCGCCAAGTTAACGGGCATGGATGCTGCGAATGTGAACTTGGCAACTGAAAAGTTAACGGTTACTTATGATAACAAACAAGTTTCAGAGGCTGATATCACTCAGGCAGTTGAGAATGCAGGTTATAAGGCGGTGAAGAATTTATCGGCGACTAGCTTTGAAATTGAAGGGATGACCTGCGCGTCTTGTGCCCAAGCGATTGAGAAATCGGTAGGTAAATTAGCCGCTGTTTCATCGGTGAATGTGAATTTAGCCACTGAAAAAATGACAGTGACCTTTGATGAGGCGGCCTTAAATGTTTCTGATATTGTCCGTACAGTTGAAGATACGGGCTACCAAGCCAAATTAGAAACCAGTGAACAGGAAGGGCCTAGTCAAGCTGATCGTCAAAGTGCCCATATCCAAGCTTTATGGGGCCGCTTTTTGTGGTCTACTATTTATACTGTGCCTTTACTTTATATAGCCATGGGTCCCATGCTACCTTTTGGCGGTTTACCCTTACCTGAATTCTTGAATCCAATGACCAATGCCATGAATTTTGCGGTCATCCAGTTGTTGCTGACCTTACCAGTTGTCTATTTGGGACGTGACTTCTACAAAGTGGGTTTTAAAGCCCTCTTTAAAGGACATCCCAATATGGACTCTTTGATTGCTATTGGGACAGGGGCAGCGCTTGTTCAAGGGATTGTGATGACAGGTCTATTAGTATCTGGCCAGCTGCATGTAGGCCACGGTCATCCTGACTTATACTTTGAGTCAGCGGCGGTTATTTTGACATTAATTACTTTAGGGAAATATTTGGAGGTTGTGTCTAAAGGCAAGACGTCTGAAGCCATTAAAAAATTGATGGGCTTGGCACCGAAAACGGCTCGAGTAATGCGCGACGGTCAAGAGGTTGAAGTGGCGATTGACCAGGTGGTGACGGGCGATATTTTAGTCGTTCGCCCTGGCGAGAAAATTCCAGTTGATGGCGAGGTCGTTGAGGGCAGCTCAGCGGTTGACGAAGCCATGATTACTGGGGAAAGTATCCCAATTGAAAAAAGGGTAGGCGACCAGGTTGTTGGCGCGTCTATCAACAAGAACGGGTCATTCCAATTCAAGGCCACAAAGGTCGGCAAGGACACAACCCTTGCGCAAATTATCCAACTTGTTGAAGAAGCACAAGGGTCTAAAGCGCCAATAGCCAAGTTAGCGGACAAGGTATCCGGTATTTTCGTCCCCATTGTGATGGGCTTAGCAGCAATTTCTGGACTTGCCTGGTATTTCCTAGGGCAAGAATCATGGATATTTGCCTTGTCTATTACCATTTCCGTTCTAGTGATTGCTTGTCCATGTGCCTTAGGTTTGGCGACGCCAACAGCGATTACGGTGGGGACTGGTAAGGGTGCTGAGAATGGCGTCTTGATTAAGAGTGGCGATGCCTTAGAGGAAACCCATAAAGTTCAAACTATTGTTTTTGACAAAACAGGTACCATTACCGAAGGCAAACCGGTGGTGAC
>NZ_JBOEQF010000444.1:0-1539 GCF_050689315.1 Aerococcus sp. L_32 | reverse complement strand
AAATATATTTGGCATCCTTGACCTAGGTCAAGGTAGAAACGCTTACTAGAATCTATACTAAAGTTATCAAAAGAAAAGGAGTGTTCAATATGTCTGATTATCAAAAAATTTATGAAACAGAAGCTACAAATACAGGTGGTCGTGATGGTTTTAGCTATTTAGAAGATGGCTCTTATGAGGTAAAAATTACTACCCCTAAAGAAATGGGTGGTTCTGGAGCTGGCCAAAACCCTGAGCAATTGTTTGCTTTAGGTTATAGCGCTTGTTTTCACGGTGCTTTAGAAATTGTTAAAGGTCAACACAAAGTGCGTGAAGATTCACAAGTTACAAATATTGTGCGCCTATACAAGAAACCTGATGCTGCAGACTTCCAATTAGCTGTAGAAATTACTGTTGCTATTCGTGACCTTGACACTTTAGAAGTTCAAAAATTAGCGGACGAAGCACATAAGGTTTGCCCTTACTCTAAAGCAGTTAGCGATTCAATTGAAGTAACTGTTCGCGCAGTAAATTACGACGCTAGCAAAGAAAAATAAGCTTAAATTGCACACAACTCTCAATAAACGTTCACTAGCAATTCAAAACTAGTGGACGTTTTGTTGTGCTATAATATATTAAGAAAGGATCGGTGGATATGAAAAAGACAATTGATTTTACAAAATATCATCATTGTGTCAGTACAATGCCCTTATTTCAGGGATTAATCGTTGAAGATATCCAATCAATCCAAAACTACATTACTGAAAAAAATGTTTCGGCAGGAAAATTAGTTTACGCTGCAGGCGAAAAGTTGCAATCACTCTACCTAATACAAGAAGGCCAGTTAAAAGTTTATCGCCTAGCTGTATCAGGAAAGCAACAATTGATTCGCATACTACAACAAGGTGATTTTGTCGGGGAAATGTCATTATTTGAGGAACGTCATTATGACTATTATATTGAAGCAACTCAGCCTAGCAAGCTATGTGCCATTAAAAAAGACGATTTTGAACAAGTTTTATTAGCCCATCCACAAATAGCTATCGAACTTTTAGGTGAAATGGCCCGCCGTCTTGATGATGCCGAACAGCAAACGACTGGCATAACTACAAGCTCGACGAAAGCGCGATTGATTCAATACTTATTGCATATGAGTGAAAAACAAGATTCTTTAAAAGTAAAATTAGCAACAACCAAGAAAGCTACAGCTTCGTATCTTGGAATGTCACCAGAAACTTTTAGTCGTTGCTTATCTAAATTAACTAAGGACCAGCTTATTTCGCAACCACGTCCAAATATTATTGAAATACTAGATAAAAATGCGCTAGAATTCGCATTACTTGATGAAAGCATCGAAGCAAATGAATAATATTTTATTATAAAGTAACAGATTAATTGCTGTTACTTTTTTTGTCGCTCTAATAAGCTAATCCATAGAAACTACCCGCTAAAATATTTGTTTAACTACATGTGAATATGCTCTTACCCTACTGTTTATAAAACTTTAATCTCCTATGTCGAATAACGCTTAATTGCAATATCAAATGCATAAAAAATTTT
>NZ_JBOEQF010000443.1:0-1567 GCF_050689315.1 Aerococcus sp. L_32 | reverse complement strand
TATCCTGGTATGAAAGTTTTGCAAAATGGATTTTACGGTCAAGATTCAGAAGACTTACCACACCACTACCCTGTCAACTCAGTGGCCTATGCGTCAACCCATGATTCCATGCAAGCCTATGACTGGTATATGAACCAAGCAAGCCAAGCAGACCGAGACCAAGCGGACCAATACTTGAACCGTGGTGTAGGGGAACACCCATCAGACGCCTTTGTTCGAGGGATCGCCGCATCGCCGTCAAGATTAGCTATCTATATGATGAACGACTTGTTACGGTTGGGGCCTGAAGGCCGGATTAATATCCCGTCTACAATTGGCGGCAACTGGGACTGGCGAGTCCGTCAAGAAGACTTTACGGTCGACCTTGAAGAACGCTTGCTTTCAATCACTGAAACATACTTTAGAGTAAATCAAGCTTTCATTAGTCAAGATGATCAAAATAATGGTATAAATAGCATAGCAGCGGAGGCGGCCTTTTTACCTGAAGATAATGATTAGTTGAATGTAATAAAATGTAATAATTGGAAAATTTTGAACTTACTGATACACAGTTAAAGATAAGGAGACAATCATGTTAAATTTAAACGAACGTGCTCAAGCGCAATTTAATCAACCGCTAAGCGAGTTGTCACACGCGGAAATCTACAAAATTTTATTAGACCTTGTTCAAGAAAAAACAGCCGCAATGCCACAAAATGAAGGTAAACGTAAACTTTATTATATCTCTGCCGAATTTTTAATTGGTAAATTACTATCAAATAACTTATTAAACTTAGGTTTATACGATGATGTAGCCGCTGAATTAGCGGAAAATGGGACTTCTCTTGCTGAAGTTGAAGAAGCTGAAGCAGAGCCGTCACTAGGAAATGGTGGTTTGGGCCGTCTAGCAGCTTGCTTCCTAGACTCAATCGCCACTTTAGGGTTGAACGGTGACGGGGTAGGATTAAACTACCACTTCGGGCTATTCCGCCAATACTTTGAGGATAATAAACAATCTTATAAACCCGATGAGTGGTTAGACCATCCAACGTGGCTAAACAAATCGGACATTTCTTACAAGGTGCCGTTTGGTAAATTTACCTTACAATCTACTTTATATGAAATCGATGTACCTGGTTACAACCAACCAAACGTCAATAAATTACGCTTATTTGACTTAGACACAGTAAATCCAGAAATTATCGAAGAAAGTTCTATTAATTTTGACAAGACTCAAATTGAAGAGAACTTGACCTTATTCTTATATCCAGATGACTCTGACCGTAATGGGAACTTATTACGTATCTATCAACAATATTTCATGGTCTCAAATGGTGCTCAATTAGCCATTCAAGAAGCGATCGAGCGTGGGTCTAACATCCATGACTTAGCAGAATATGTTGTTGTACAAATTAACGATACGCATCCGACATTTATTATTCCAGAATTCGTTCGCTTATTAACAACGGAACACGGCATTGATTTTGAAGAAGCAGTAGAAATCACACGCAATGTGGTTGCTTTCACTAACCATACGATTCTTTCAGAAGCCTTGGAAAAATGGCCACTATCTGATATTCATGAAGTT
>NZ_JBOEQF010000442.1:0-1577 GCF_050689315.1 Aerococcus sp. L_32 | reverse complement strand
CCAAAATTGATGAATGGCTAGAAAACTTCAATGTTAAAGGTGACCGTAAAGATAGGATTAAAACCTTATCCAAAGGCAACCAACAAAAGGTCCAATTGATTGCCACCTTAATCCATGAACCAAAATTGGTCATTTTAGATGAGCCATTTTCAGGATTAGACCCAGTGAATGCCGGCTTTTTGATGGAAGGTATCTTACGACTGCGCGATCAAGGCGCATGTATCATTTTTTCAAGTCATAATATGGCCAACGTCCAAGATGTTTGTGATTCAGTCATTATGATCCATAACGGGGAGCAGAAACTTTACGGGCCAATTAATGATGTGCGTGATGCCTACGGGAAAACAAGACTGTTCGTCCAAGCTAAGGGCTGGGATCAAGAAGCCCTAGCAGCCTTACCAGGGGTGGAATCGGTTAGTCAATTGACAACTGGGGAATATAAGTTAATCCTATCAGATGAAAATGTAGGGCCTGAATTATTCAAGACCATCTCAAAAGGCGAATACATCCAATCTTTTAGCCAACAACCGCCAACCTTAGATGAAATCTTTAAAATGGAAGCAGGTGGACGTCATGAGAAATAGTCGTTTGGGTATTATTATCGAAGAAGTCTACAAGAAAAATGTCTTTTCATGGTCATTTGTTATGCTATTATTAAGCCCCATCTTGATGGTCGCTGTAGTGGCTATCATTTCAGGCGTCATCGGTATGGCAACAGCATCTGATTCAATCGGTACGGTATCTATCATTGGTGCCACTGACCAAACTGTAAGCGCAATTGAAACGGAAGACAACGGACAGAACCAATTAATTTTTGACCAAGATGTAGACCAAGCACAAGAGGCACTAGTTAACGAGGAAATTGATGGCTATTTAGTCATTGACGAAAGTGATCCGGAAGCCATCCAAGCTGAATTCTACAAAAGTAATACCGGGAAGAACATCTCAACTACCGGCTTCCAAACTGTATTAGAGAGTATTCAATTATCCAACCGGTCGCAAGCATTAGGCCTGACGGAAGAAGAATCCAGCCATCTAATCGATTCAAATGTGGCCATCCAAAGCCAAACTATTGATTTAGAATCCGGTACCAGCGACAGTGACCAGGACATTCAATCTATGGTAAGAACAGGTGTCGCCTATGTTGTATCCTTTATCGTATTCATGTTTGTCATGAACTACATCTCCATCATTTCACAAGAAATTGCCGTAGAAAAAGGGTCACGCATCATGGAAATCGTCCTATCTTCCATTTCATCAACCACCCATTTTATGGGTAAAATGTTGGGAATTTTCCTCGTATTGCTGACACAAGTTGCCTTCTACGCAATCTTACTAGGCATCATCTTTATCACAATCATGAACACGCCAATGCCAGCAGAATTACAAGCGCTATTAGGGGACCAAACAATTCCAGCCTTATTGTCTAATTCAGCGTCTATCATTGGTTGGTCCGGGTTATTAGCCTTCTTGGGGATCATCACCTACTCAGTGTTAGGTGCCTTCCTTGGATCACTTGTTTCAAATGTACAAGATGTGAATAAAATGATCACACCGATTATTCTTTTAAGTATTAT
>NZ_JBOEQF010000441.1:0-1577 GCF_050689315.1 Aerococcus sp. L_32 | reverse complement strand
GTAATACTTAATAGAATAATCGGTGTGATCATTTTATTAACATCTTGTACATTTGAAACAAGTGATCCAAGGAAGGCACCTAACACTGAGTAGGTGATGATCCCCAAGAAGGCTAATAAACCGGACCAACCAATGATAGATGCTGAATTAGATAATAAGGCTGGAATTGTTTTGTCCCCTAATAGCGCTTGTAATTCTGCTGGCATTGGCGTGTTCATGATTGTGATAAAGATGATGCCTAGTAAGATTATGTAGAAGGCAACTTGTGTCAACAATACGAGGAAAATCCCCAACATTTTACCCATAAAATGTGTGGTTGATGAAATCGAAGATAGGACGATTTCCATGATGCGTGACCCTTTTTCTACGGCAATTTCTTGTGAAATGATGGAGATGTAGTTCATGACAAATATGAATACGATAAAGGATACAACATAGGCGACACCTTTTCGTACAATAGATTGAATGTCCTGGTCACTTTCGCTGGTACCGGATTCTAAATCAATGGTCTGGCTTTGGATGGCCACGTTTGAATTGATTAGGTGACTGGATTCTTCTTCCATCAGGCCTAATGCCTGCGACCGGTTGGATAATTGAATACTTTCTAATACAGTTTGGAAGCCGGTAGTTGAGATATTCTTTCCGGTATTACTTTTGTAGAATTCAGCTTGGATGGCTTCTGGATCACTTTCGTCAATGACTAGGTAGCCGTCAATTTCCTCGTTAACTAGTGCCTCTTCTGCCTGGTCTACATCTTGGTCAAAAATCAATTGGTTCTGGCCATTGTCTTCAGTTTTAATTGCACTGGCTGTTTGGTCAGTGGCACCAATGATGGACACCGTACCGATTGAATCAGAGGCAGTTGCCATACCGATAACACCTGAAATAATAGCCACTACAGCGACCATCAAGATTGGGCTTAGTAATAGCATGACAAATGACCATGAAAAGACATTTTTCTTGTAGACTTCTTCGATAATAATAGCTAAACGACTATTTCTCATGACGTCCACCTGCTTCCATTTTAAAGATTTCATCTAAGGTTGGTGGTTGTTGGCTAAAGGATTGAATGTATTCACCTTTTGAAATGGTCTTGAACAATTCTGGCCCTACATTTTCATCTGTTAGGATTAACTTATATTCCCCTGTTGTTAATTGGCTAACCGATCCCACCCCTGGTAAGGCGGATAAGGCTTCTTGATCCCAGCCCTCAGCTTGGACGAACAATCTTGTTTTCCCGTAGGCATCACGCACATCATTAATTGGTCCGTAGATTTTCTGCTCCCCGTTATGAATCATAATGACTGAATCACAGACATCTTGGACGTTGGCCATATTATGACTTGAAAAAATGATACATGCGCCTTGATCGCGCAGTCGTAAGATACCTTCCATCAAAAAGCCAGCATTCACTGGGTCTAATCCTGAAAATGGCTCATCTAAAATGACCAATTTTGGTTCATGGATTAAGGTGGCAATCAATTGGACCTTTTGTTGGTTGCCTTTGGATAAGGTTTTTATCTTATCTTTCCGGTCACCTTTAACATTGAAGTTTTCTAGCCATTCATCAATTTTGC
>NZ_JBOEQF010000440.1:0-1587 GCF_050689315.1 Aerococcus sp. L_32 | reverse complement strand
CTGCATGCTTGGTAGACTCTCAATCAGCCCTTCCCATAAATTCGCGATATCATTCAAATCTTTCTTAGTCGCTTGATTTAACACTTGAAAGACCTTCGTCAAATTTGGCGTAAAGGCCGTCGCATTCCCTGACCGCTTAGCTGGCTTACTTGGCGCAGGTTTAGCTGGCTCTCCGCTTCCATTTTGAACCTGTGCCGTTAAATTTGCCACTTGTTCTTGCAATTCAGCTAACGCTTGACTCACTTGCGTTGGCAAGACATGGTCACCTTCTTGGTTAGCCACCACGTGTTGGTTATCACTTTGACCAACAGCCGACTGACTACCGATTTGGCTAGCTACCTGAACCGTTGCCACCTCTAGATAGATTGTTGGTTGCAATGAAAAACGAATCTCTGCCTGCGTTTCTCGGAAGACTTTCATCATCTTATACAAAACATTGACATCAATCGTTTTAGCCAGACTATAGAAGGCTTCATCATAACGTTGGGTCAAATCTTCAATCTCAGCTGTATCCGCCTTGGTTTCCTTGGCAATCATTAAATCACGCACAAAAACCAACTGCTCTTCCACAAAACGCGCCGCATCTTGACCACCAGCCATTAAAGCATGTAAGTGGTCTAAAGCTGCCGTCACTTGCCCATTAGCTAGGGCCTCCGTATATTGAACCAACTGCTCTTCAGACAAGGCCCCCGTCACCAACCGACTCGTTTCAAGTGATAAAGTCCCATCGGAAAAGGAAATCACCTGGTCTAACAAGGACAAGGCATCCCGCATCCCACCGTTTGCTGCCCGAGCAATTACAGTAAGGGCGCCATTCTCATATTCAATACCGTCCTGGTCCAAGATAAATGCCATCCGTTCCTCAATCGCCTGACGTGAAATTCGTTTAAAATCAAACCGTTGGGTTCTTGAAATAATAGTTGCTGGAATTTTATGCGGTTCAGTCGTTGCTAAAATAAAAATGACATTAGCTGGTGGTTCTTCTAAGGTTTTTAACAAGGCATTGAAAGCACCCGTTGAAAGCATGTGGACCTCATCAATGATATAGACCTTATATTGCGCTTCCGTTGGTGCATAGCGAACCTTATCACGGATATCACGAATCTCCTCAACACCATTATTTGAAGCCGCATCAATTTCAATCACGTCAGGTAGCGTACCATCAGTAATTGCCCGGCAAATTTCACATTCATTACAGGGTTCCCCATCCACCTGGTTTGGACAGTTGATCGCTTTCGATAGAATTTTAGCCGCACTCGTCTTACCAGTCCCTCTAGGACCCGTAAACAAGTAAGCGTGACTCGTCTTGCCAGTTCGAATGGCATTTTGCAGCGTACGCGCAACAGCCTCTTGGCCAACAATATCTCCAAATGTCTGCGGCCGCCAAACGCGGTATAATGCTTGGTAACTCATCGCTGCCTCCTTAAACTTGCTACATTTAATCATCTCGAACATTATAACATGAAACTATAGTAAGGCAATTAATGCAGGGTTATCTTAATCTTAAAAATAGTCTATAAAAACTTATCAGAAAATTGAAAATACCGCCATTTCCCCCTTACTATTCCCTGCATATCCTGTATAATA
>NZ_JBOEQF010000439.1:0-1588 GCF_050689315.1 Aerococcus sp. L_32 | reverse complement strand
CCTTGTGCTTCAGCGATTTTAGCGTAGTCAACATCTGTAAAGTCTACACCGAATAAGTTTTTGTTAGTGTCTTCATATTTGTTTTTGATGAAGGCATATTCAGTGTTAGAGAATACAACGTTGATTACAGGCATGTTGTAACGTACGTTAGTTACTACATCTGGGTAAGTCATAGAGAAGGCACCATCACCGATGATGTTCCAAACTTGACGATCTGGGTAAGTGTTTTTAGCACCTAAACCACCAGGGATAGCGATACCCATTGTTGCGAATAATGGAGAAGTTCTCCACATATTTTTAGGTGTCATGTGTAAGTGACGGATAGAAGTTTGAGTTGAGTTACCAACATCAATAGAGTAGATTGCATCTTCGTCAGCGTGGTTGTTGATTGCATTGTACACTTGGTAGAATTGCAAGTCGCCTTCTTCTTTAGTTTCTAACTTGTTGATGTATTCACGCCAGTTAGCGATGTTTTTCAAGTTAGCTGTCCACCATGCTGACTCTTCAACAGCGTCAACTTTGTTTAAGATTTCGTCGATTGCTAAACCAGCATCACCTAAGATAGCAACATCAGCGTGGTGACGTTTACCTAACATAGCTGGATCAATATCGATTTGGATAAAGTTATCCACGTTACGGAAAGTACCTTCAACCTCTGAGAATGGGAAGTTTGAACCAGCAAATAATACTGTATCTGCTTCTAAGATTGTTTCGTTAGCTGGTTTCCAACCTACACGGTAAGTAGAACCTGTTAACGCTTCGAAGTCCCACTCGAAAGTTTCAAAGTTTTTACCAGTAGTGATAACTGGCGCTTTGATTTTACGAGCTAATTCTTGAACTGCAGGACCGTGGCCCATAGTACCAATACCAGCGTAGATTACTGGACGTTTAGAGTTGTTTAATAATTCAACTGCTGCGTCGATATCTTGTGCTGCTGGAGCGATTGGTTCATATTTACGTAAGCTGTTTGCAGATGAGTACCATTGGTCGTTGTCGATTTCAACTTTAGCGAAATCACCAGGTACTTCTAGAACTGCTACACCACGTTTAGCGATAGCCATACGAGCCGCTTCGTCAACTAATTTTGGTAATTGCTCAGCGTAAGCTACACGACGGTTGTAAACTGCAATGTGGTCGTACATTGGGTTTTGGTTTAATTCTTGGAAAGCGTCCATGTTTAATTCGCGTTGTGGACGAGAACCTAAGATCGCAACTACTGGAATGTTATCCATTGCTGCATCGTATAAACCGTTAATCAAGTGAGATGCACCTGGACCACCAGAACCAACAGTAACACCTAGGTTACCGCCGAATTTGCTTTGCATTACAGCAGCCATAGCACCTACTTCTTCGTGTTTCACTTGTAGGAATTTAACGTTGTTTTCTTCTTCACCCATCGCGTCCATCAATGAACTTAAAGTACCTGAAGGAATACCGTAAATAGTATCTGCTCCCCAAGATTCTAAAATCTTCATAACTGCTAAACCGATGTTAATTTTGTTATCTGACATTTAGATTACCCTCCATTTGATTTAAAAATATCACAATTGAAATAATAGCACTTAAAACAGCTTATTCCAATGAATTG
>NZ_JBOEQF010000438.1:0-1593 GCF_050689315.1 Aerococcus sp. L_32 | reverse complement strand
AGAAGTATCAACTTCAAGTGGGTAACGATTTTTTGCTTATTTCGATTATTCCTGTCGTAATTTTTCTAAAATTTCTTTGGCTACTGCCAGGTTCTTATGGTCAGCGTTTTCTAAGGCCGTCACTACAGCGTTAATTTCCTGGTCGCCGTCAGCACCTGCTTGAATGGCCAATGATTTAGCTTGCAACTGCATGTGGCCAGCTTGGATCCCTTCAGTAACAAGGGCCCGAACTGCTGCGAAGTTTTGCGCTAACCCTAGTGAAACAGCAATTTCCATCAGATGTTTAGCGTCCGATTGACCTAAAATTGACTTGGTTACTTGCACAGTTGGGTGGATCCCAATCGACCCGCCAACAGCGCCTAAGGCTAGCGGTAGGGTGAGTTCACCAGATAAAATTTCTCGGTCACTGTCGTAAGTCCATTTGGCCAAGCCTCGGTATTGGCCGTCTCGAGCTGCGTAGGCATGGACACCCGCTTCAACTGCCCGCCAGTCATTTCCAGTGGCCAATACAAAAGCGTCGACCCCGTTCATGATTCCCTTGTTGTGGGTGGTCGCCCGGTAAACATCCACCTGCGCTAACTGGCTAGCTAATGCGATTTTTCCAGCCACTTCAACCCCAGAAATAGGGCCTTTATCCAGTAAACGTGCTGGAAGTTCACAAGTCGCCGTTGCCGTAGCTTCAACCGCATAATTGGATAGAATAGCCATCAATCCATCAAGATTCACAATAAAATCCACTTGTTCAAGAATATGCGCCTTTAAAGCCTCCAACATGGTATTCATCATATTGGCCCCCATCGCCTCCTGAGTGTCAATCGTTAGATACACAATGAAGAAAGGGGCACTACTAGCGGTTGCTGGATAGTATTGACTACGGATGGACCGCGCGCCACCACCGCGCCCAACAATGGAAGGGTAGGCCGCATTAGCCACAGCCAGTAAATCATCTGCAACTTCATTCACATACGCTTCAAAGCGTAAGGCCTGTGCGTCATCTTCAAGTCCGGTAAAAGCAATCTGCCCAGTCATCAGACGCTGGTTAACCTGACTTTTAAATCCGCCTGCCTGCTGGATAATTTTACCGCCATTTGAAGCAGCCGCAATTACAGAAGGTTCCTCAGTCACCATAGGAATGTGGATTTCTTGATCGTTAATTAGAAAGTTTAGGGCCAAACCATAGGGAATTCCGTATGTTGAAAGGGCATTTTCAATCATATGATCAGCGATTTCAGTGGGTAAACCTTGGCCGTCTTTCAAAAATTCAGCTTGGTCACTAGTGATTTGCTCTTGGTCCAATAAGACATCGATACGGTCTTGACGAGACTTTTTATAGTAGGATTTGAATGGATTTTCAGACATGATAACTCCTTTTTCAATAAAGAAACGGGCCAGTATGCCTAGCCCGCTTGGTTAAAAAATAAATATTATGACGCTTTTTGTAGGTAGATATTATCGTTCATCACCTGACCATCAACAATTAAAACGAAAACTTGTCTAAAGTCATCGAAATCAATGCGATTGTCATGGCCTAAAAATTTTAAAGCATTCTTTCTTACGTGAATTGGGCCAATATGGGTTTCTAGTACCTCGTCA
>NZ_JBOEQF010000437.1:0-1601 GCF_050689315.1 Aerococcus sp. L_32 | reverse complement strand
TTAAATCATAGATACCGTAAGGGATTTTATTCTTTACTTAAAACTTTGCAACAGAACCTTTTTCTCTATATTGTTAATAATAAGTCTTTTAGAAAGTGTAATTAGGAATAAAAAATAGGCTGGGACAAAAGCCTATTTATTGCTTATAGCTTATTTTTATTCTTTAAAAAGTAATGATCGATCTTTCGGATAGGTTGGGAACTGATTCATTGGAATTTCCCAATCCTGCTCCGGAATCGAGAACTCATTCTTATTGACTAAATGATCCGAGAATACTCGCATACTATGTAAAGTGATCCATTCTCCCGCACAACGGTGCATTTCTCTGAATTTTCCTCCACCTTGAGCAATCATTTCATATTCTTCTTCATAAGATAAATCTTTTGCACGCCCTAGATAGCGACGGATTTCAAACTTTTCTGGGTCATTTACAGTTCGTTCATCATGATTCGTACCATAAAGGTCTAAAACTGTCCAAGTGTCTTTAGGAATATGGTAACCATTGATTTCAACATCATCAATTGCGATTGCTGGTAGCATTGGGAAGAAAGGATAGTATCGACGCATCTCTTGAATGAAAGGATCTTGTAAGTTTTTAAAGTCAGCTTTCAATTCATCATATACACCGTCCTTAGCAAATAAAGCATGTCCCATCAATGCCATCCAGACAGTTAAAGCGACTGTTGGACGAATAATGTTCAGTAATTCAACTGCCGCAACTTCTAATGGCAATAATTCTCCCTCTAAATCTGTCGCTTGAGCGAAAGTATATAAAGCTAAATGTTCTTTGCCTGGAACAGGATTTTCGCGAGCTTCTTTAATTAACTCTTGTGCCCACTCTTCCGAATCATTTCGATCAGAAATTGCTTTAATATGATCGGTTGGTGAGGTAATTGCTCCACTGATCATAGAAATTTGTTTCTCAGCTAAATCTTTAATCTCATTTTCACTTAAACGATCCAAGTTAATCCCAGACCATTCTGCAACGGCTTCAAACAACACTAGATTCGCTAACTCAAATAATTCAAACTTTCCGTGTTGTGCCTCCATTTTTTCTGTTAGGTGTCTGTCTAAGATTTCAGCGTACTCATCCATCCGTTCTGGGACCATTAAGTCCATAAAATAATTCTTTCGATGATGATGAGCTTCTCCATCTAAGGTTTGAACGCCATCTTCTCCAAACAAGGTTTTCAATACAGGTTTAGGCATTGCCCCTTCACGTTTAAACTTTGTTGGATCATAGAATTTCTTAGCAGCTTCTTCACCATATATCGTAATTATTTCTTTAGTTAAAAATTTTGCTTTTGCCACCGGAGCATCGACATCTTCACGAATCACCGATAAAAGATTATAACCGTGATCAAATAAATCTTTCGCCTCGGTCAGTTTAATCTTTGTTTCTGGTACTTCCTTCATTGTACATTCTCCTTTTTCTTTTCTGATAAATTAAGTGTAAGACTCATGAGGGTCTCTTTCAAGCAAAAGCTTCGTGAAAAGAATGTGAAAATACGATGAATCCGCTTTCTAAATGAGGCTGGGACAAAAGCCTTAAAAAATGAAAAAGCGCTGCAGGAGACACCAGTCTTAGAATACCAAGCTGA
>NZ_JBOEQF010000436.1:0-1609 GCF_050689315.1 Aerococcus sp. L_32 | reverse complement strand
AAAAATTGTATTTTTCCTGACTGTTGTAAAATACTGTATTGCATGAGATTAAAACTGGCATTGGTTATCAAAGGCCTCATTTTCCCTTAAATTATAACATATATTACAGGATTTTTACGGCACAATCCCTTTCTTAAAATTAAATTATAAAAAGCCTTGAAACCGCTTGTAGAAGTTTAGTACACTATAGACATAAGTTAAATATTGCAAAGTATAATTATATTAAGAAAGTTAAATTAGAAGGTGAAATCTTGGAAGCATTAGCGGTTAATACATTTCAGAAACATTTCTCTCTTAGCTATCATGATGAGCGACGCACCATGATGCGTAAGTCCTATAACAATCAGGAACAATTAAACCTTAATGAAATGGATCTTGCAGAATATTCTAGCATTACTACTAGTATGCATTATCATGACCATTTTGAAATTCTATTCTACTTAGGCAATCAATGTCAGTTTATCGTAAATGATACCAGTTACACACTCTACAATGGTGATATTATGATCATTCCACCTAACGTTCCGCATTTAATGTCTAGTGAAGAAGGCATTAATAATACCCGGTATATCTGCATGGTGCCTGAGAATTTGATTCATCAATATGCTATGGTAAATGATAATATTTTTGAAGATATTATTCGCTTTTATAATGAACCGGGTCATTACCGTTTAGATAAAGAAAATCTAGATAAGACAATTACTCATTTAAATAAAATTCTTACTCATGGTGATGAAGAAGTAGAAGATACAACCTTCGTAACTGCTTTTTACCTATACCATTCATTGATGAATGTCTATCATGCGAAGAAAATCCCGTCTATGTCTGGTGATTATAAAGATGACAAACACTTTAGTCACATCATCTACTATATCGACCAACACTTTAAAGAATCTGACTTACAATTAGACCGGATTACACAAGTATTTGATATTTCGCCCTATTATTTATCAAAATTATTCCGTAAAGAAATGAACCAAAATTTCCACGAATATTTGATTGAGAAACGTGCCAACTATGCTGCACAATTAATCAATCATATGAGCACCAACAAAATGTCCTTACAAGACGTATCCAACGCATCCGGATTCGGTGACTATTCTACTTTCTACCGTTCATTCAAGAAAGTATTCAACACCTCTCCGAAGAAGTATGCACAACAAAATACACAGTCTATTCTATAGTGGTTTAAGAGACGAAATAGCAGAAGCACGATACCCTAGAATTTCCATGGACATCGTGCTTCTTTTTTATCATATTTTATTCAGGTTTATCATCTTCACCATTTCTTCGAAAATTTGAAATATCGTGAATATCCCCAGAATTTAAATGGTTATCCTCTTCACTATCAATATCTTCTTCATCAGCTTTACTGTATGATGGTTCTGCCTCAGGCATATCCAGATTATAGCGGTCATGGATATTTTGTGAAAACTCTTCATAAGAAATAACTTTAACAAACGAATCTGGGGTAAAGCGTGGTCGATATGCCTCCGGGAAATCATCAAATTCCGACATTGAGAATAAGAAGCTTTCTCTTTGTTCTGGTGTTAGCGTAGTAAAATAAGCTAATGGAATCATATCGTCCGTTAAACGTTTGTTTCGTAGG
>NZ_JBOEQF010000435.1:0-1611 GCF_050689315.1 Aerococcus sp. L_32 | reverse complement strand
TCTACGAAACAAACGTTTAACGGACGATATGATTCCATTAGCTTATTTTACTACACTAACACCAGAACAAAGAGAAAGCTTCTTATTCTCAATGTCAGAATTTGATGATTTCCCGGAGGCATATCGACCACGCTTTACCCCAGATTCGTTTGTTAAAGTTATTTCTTATGAAGAGTTTTCACAAAATATTCATGACCGCTATAATCTGGATATGCCTGAGGCAGAACCATCATACAGTAAAGCTGATGAAGAAGATATTGATAGTGAAGAGGATAACCATTTGAATTCTGGGGATATTCACGATATTTCAGATTTTCGAAGAAATGGTGAAGATGATAAACCTGAATAAAATATGATAAAAAAGAAGCACGATGTCCATTGAAATTCTAGGGTATCGTGCTTCTGCTATTTCGTCTATAAGGCCACTATAGAATAGACTGTGTATTTTGTTGTGCATATTTTTTAGGGGAAGTATTATAAACTTTCTTGAATGAACGGTAGAAAGTAGAATAATCACCGAATCCTGATGCAATGGATACATCCTGTAAAGACATCTTATTATTATTCACATTATTGATTAATTGAGCCGCGTATTCTGCACGTTTTTCAATTAAGTATTCATGGAAATTTTGGTTCATTTCTTTACGGAATAATTTTGATAAATAATAGGGTGAAATATCAAATACTTGTGTAATCCGGTCTAATTGTAAGTCAGATTCTTTAAAGTGTTGGTCGATATAGTAGATGATGTGACTAAAGTGTTTGTCATCCTTATAATCACCAGACATAGACGGGATTTTCTTCGCATGATAGACATTCATCAATGAATGGTATAGGTGGTAAGCAGTCACGAATGCTGTATCGCCAACTTCTTCGTCACTATAAGTCAAGATTTTTGATAAGTGATTGATAGTTTTATCAAGATTTTCTTTATCTAAACGATAGTGGCCAGGTTCACTGTAAAATTGATTAATATCTTCCCTTTGGTTTTCATTTACCATTGCATATTGATTCAATAGGTTTTCAGGTACCATACAGATGTAACGTGTGTTATTGATTCCTTCTTCACTTGACATTAAGTGAGGTACGTTAGGTGGGATAATCATGATATCCCCGTTGTATAGGGTATAGCTCGTATCGTTCACGATGAACTGACATTGGTTACCTAAGTAAATTAAAATTTCATAATGGTCATGATAGTGCAGAGAAGCTGTTACGCTAGAATATTCTGCAAGATCCATTTCATTAAGGTTTAAATCTTCCTGACTATTATAGGACTTACGCATCATTGTGCGTCGTTCATCATGATAACTAAGAGATAAATGTTTCTGAAATGTATTAACGGCAATTGCTTCCAAGAGTTCACCTTCTAATTTAACTTTCTTCATAATAATTTATACTTTGCAATATTTAACTTATATCTATAGTGTACTAAACCTCTACAAATGGTTTCAAGACTTTTTATAATTTAATTTTAAGAACGGCATTGTGCCGTAAAAAAACTATAATATATGGTATAATTTAGGAGAAAATGAGGTCTTTGATAACCAATGCCAGTTATAGTCAGATATCATGTAGTATTTTACAATAGTCAGGAAAAATACAATTTTC
>NZ_JBOEQF010000434.1:0-1612 GCF_050689315.1 Aerococcus sp. L_32 | reverse complement strand
GATGTAGGTAACATGCAAACATATATCCTTGCGGGTATCATCCCATTCAACTTGTTCAAAGGGGTATTGGTTTCCCTTCTAGCACATTTCGTCCTAGTTCAAACCCTACCAACCCTAGTCAATCGATTCGGTACGCGCGAATATTCACACCATTAAAAGTGAAGCATTGTTAATTTTCTGGTATGATAGACCCAGAGAATCATGTCGGGAAAAAAATAGTAGGAACGTTGGAGGGATAGGATTGGATACTTTATTAATGGCGATTGCTTTTAAAGTCCAAGCCCTACCCCCGAATTCCGTATATCAAGTGTTGATTGGCAAGCGAACAGCCACAACACTTTTTTTTGCATTTTCAAACAATTTAACTGCCTATTTCGGTCTTTATCCAAAACTTGCAAAAGACGCATGGATGTCCTATACCCAAAATGTAGCTGAATATATCTCGGTGGAAGCTATCTTCCGCCAAAACGATCAAATCAATTATATGCATTTGTTAGTTGATGACATCATTCAAAAACGAAACGGTCTGATTATCCCAAGTCACCACCACAAGCACCACTTAGCCTTCAAATTATTGCTGCAAGTCCTATCCAATATTCAGGCCGAAAACCCGCACTATAGCCCAATCGTCCAGGATTTAGAAGTTCAACAGCTGATCAAAGATTTTATTTCAATGGGCAAAAGTGCAGACGCGCCCCAAGCTGGCTTACAGGCCATAACCAAAAGCCTTCACCAGCAACTCGCTAAGGAACTATCTGCCTTCCCAGACCAGGCAGCCCTCATTTTCTTAGAACAGTTTGAAGGCGCCAAATTACCGGCACAAACCCTTGAACAAGTAGCAGAAAATCATCAGATTTCGAAGCGGGCAGTTGTCATTACCCAACAGGCCTTGATGGATCAAATCTATCAAAATTGGGTAAGTGGTCATACTTTAGGGGCAGAAACACAATGGCTGCAAATTTTTGCCCAAGGGGTTTTTAACCAATTCCCAATTTGGAATCAAACCACGCAAGATACTTTAAATTTAATCAACCAAGGTTGGTCACTTCAAAAAATTGCTGATAGAAGACGGTTAAAATTATCTACCATAACAGAACACATCATAGAAATTACCTTGAGTTTTCCTTGGATAATTCAACCAATTGTGGTTGAAGAACTTAATTTGAAAGACATTTCACCCCTTGTAAGCCAAGAGCCAGATGAGAATTACGAATCCTTTAAAGCGAGATTCGGCGAGAAAGATTATTGGTTATATCGGTATTGGCATATCGTCTACCAGAAAGGAGCCCATGATGACAGATTGGCATAAACGCCTGGAAGAAGTGACAGGTTACCAAACATTTAAACCCGGGCAATTGGCGAGTTTAGAGGCTTTAGACCGACAGGAAAACGTGGTGGCCATTTTACCAACTGGTGGAGGTAAATCTTTAATATACCAAATCAACCAATATAATGAATCTGGTGTAACATTGATTATTTCGCCCTTGATTTCCCTGATGCAAGACCAAGTCAGTCAATTACAACGGATGGGATTAGGACGGGGCATTGCCTTAAATTCTACCTATGACCGCGGGGAACAAGCTTATATTTTAAGCCACCTATCTGACTATCA
>NZ_JBOEQF010000433.1:0-1614 GCF_050689315.1 Aerococcus sp. L_32 | reverse complement strand
ATGGACCGTGTAGGCAACAAAGCAATTAGCGAAGCCTTAAATATTTCCGCAGCCTCTGTAACTGAAATGATTTCAAAATTACAAGAAGAGGGTTGGGTCACTTACATTCCTTACCAAGGTGTCCAATTAACTGAGGAAGGGACTAAAATGGGTGCTTCTTTAGTACGACGTCACCGTTTATGGGAAATGTTCTTATATGAAAAATTAGGTTACAACTGGGACCAAGTTCATGAGGAAGCTGAACAGTTAGAACATACTGGGACAGAGTTCTTCATTGACCAATTAGATGAATTCTTAGGTAAACCTGTATACTGTCCGCACGGTGGGGCTATTCCTGATAAAGATGGGGTAATGGCTAAAGAGGCTACGATGCCTTTAGCTGATTTAGCGGTTGGTGATAAGTTTAAAATCCAACGTGTAACAGACGATAAAGATTTATTAAATTACCTAGATAAGTTAGATATTAAACTAGATAAAAAATATGCGATTGATGAAATTGAAGCTTTTGACAAATCATTTACGATTTCGCGTAAAGGGGAATCAATTGTATTGAATCCTAAGGCGACTGTGAATATTTTTGTCAACCAAGATTAATCATCACAAGTAACCCAGTGTTTAAAGGGGGTAAGTGTCATGCGCACGATTGGGATATTATCATTTGATGATCCAAAAATTGATGGATCTAGGAAAATATTACATGTCGATATGGATGCTTTCTTCGCCTCTGTTGAACAAAGGGATAATCCTGCTTATCGGGGAAAACCGGTGATCATCGCCCGCCATCCAAAAGAGAATTCGGGTAAGGGTGTTGTATCAACGGCTTCTTATGAAGCGCGTAAATACGGTGTCCACTCAGCCATGTCTGCGGCTGAGGCTTACCGCTTATGTCCGCAAGGGATTTTTGTGTCGGGCAACTATGCCTTATACCGAGAAGTATCAGAACAAGTACGGGGTATTTTCAAGCGGTATACGGATATTATCGAACCCCTTTCTATAGATGAGGCCTTTTTAGATGTGACGGATAATAAGAAGGGGATTCCTTATGCCATGGATGTGGCCAAGGAAATTCAAGAAACCATTTATAAGGAATTGAATTTAACTTGTTCGATTGGGGTTTCTTATAATAAATTCATTGCCAAGTTGGCATCTGACTACCAAAAACCATTTGGTATGACGGTGATTACCCCTAAACGAGCGATTCCCTTTTTGGAGCAATTACCGATTGAAGATTTTTATGGAGTTGGGACAAGGTCAGCTGAAAAAATGCATGAATTAGATATTTATACGGGTGCAGACTTGAAGAAGTTATCCCAAGATGAATGCATTCGATATTTCGGCAAAGCGGGACTAGCCTTGTATGAACGGGTCCGCGGAGTTGACGACCGGCCGGTTAAAGTCACCCGCATCCGTAAATCGATTGGGAAGGAGCGGACCTTTTATCCTTTCCTTTACCATGATAATGAGGTGGAAGAAACCTTGCGTAAGTTAGCCAATTCAGTGTCTGATGCTCTGGGTAAAAGGGACATGCACGGAAAAGTGGTGACCTTGAAGTTTCGGAATGCGGATTTTGAGACGGTTACACGGCAGACGTCGCTTGTTGACGCGATTTCAAAT
>NZ_JBOEQF010000432.1:0-1614 GCF_050689315.1 Aerococcus sp. L_32 | reverse complement strand
GGCCTTTACAGCGCAACAAGGTTTTATCCAATCTAATCTTGGCATTGATTACCTGATTAACCAAGATAGAGCTGCAGCCAATGATATTATTCAAGTCATCGATTACCCGTCAGCAACCTTTGTGGAGCCTTTTTATCATAACCGTATGCACCTGATTAAAGTGCGGATTATGGAGAAGTCACGGATCGTCAACCAATATATTCGAGACATTCGCCGTAATATTCCAGAAGTGATTGTGGTGGCAGTTGAACGTAATGGAGAGACCCTTATTCCAGATGGAAATGCAATCTTATTAGCAGGGGACTTTGTGGAGATTTTCGCCAAACGTGAAGCTTTACAGGACTTTTTCGTTGCTGCTGGCCATAAGAAAGTCAAACGATATAGATCCGCCTTAATCGTCGGGGGAAGCCGGATTAACCACTATCTAATTCCAGTCCTACATGCTAGGGGGATTCATACCCGTTTAATCGAGCTAGATAAGAACCGGGCTTCTGAATTGGCCAACCAATTTACTAATACAGAAGTCATCTATGATGATGGAACTGACCAGTATGTCTTAAATGAACAAAGAGTAGAAAATTTTGACCTCTTGCTGACTTTAACCAACTCAGACGAAGAGAACTTGATGGTGTCTTTATACGGGAAAAATGCCGGCGTTCGCAAAACCATTACCAAGGTCAACCGACCAGGCTTAATACGCTTGATTGATGATAGCAAATTAGACGTGATTTTATCTCCTAGAAAGGCTATTGTAGACGCGGTAACCCGTCATGTTCGCTCAATTGCCTCTAGTCAATCTGACAAATTAGAAAACTATGCCCGTTTATCAGACAACAAAACAGCCGTTCTAGAATTCGTCTTGAGCCCAGATTGTAAAATCCTTGACACACCGATCAAAGATATGACTTTTAGACCAGGTTTGATGATTGGTTTAATCGTCCGTAACAAGGAAATGATCATTCCAAGTGGGGACGATGCCTTTATTCCTGGTGACCATGTCCTAGTTATCGATACCGAAGACCAAATTCGGAACTTTAATGACATCGTTGTGAAGAAGAATAGGAGAGATGGCGAATGAATTGGTCCTACATCCAATATTTAATTGGCCGGCTACTCATGGTCTTGTCGCTACTGATGCTGCCATCATTATTAGTAGCCGTTATCTACCAAAACGAAGTCGAGGTTATCTTAGCCTTTGTCATCTCCATGATAATTACCTTTATTGTCGGTAAAGTCATGTCCTTTAGACAACCAGAGAAAGACGTATTCTTTGCCCGAGAAGGTTTCGTCTTAGTCTCCTTATCCTGGTTTTTGATTTCCATTTTTGGGGCCTTACCATTCTATTTGTCAGGCGCTGTCAATTCCTACGTCGACGCCTTATTTGAAGCGGTATCCGGTTTTACTACCACTGGGGCCAGCGTCCTAGTCGACACACTTGATGTATTGCCCGAATCCTTGATGTTCTGGCGGTCCTTTACCTTATTGGTAGGGGGTATGGGGATGTTGATCTTCCTCCTTTATATCGTCCCAAATATGGGGGCAAAAGGGGTATACGTCATGCGAGCGGAGTTGCCAGGACCAGCGACAGGTAAGCTTGAATCTAGGGTCTCTTCA
>NZ_JBOEQF010000431.1:0-1614 GCF_050689315.1 Aerococcus sp. L_32 | reverse complement strand
AGCCTTTACAGCGCAACAAGGTTTTATCCAATCTAATCTTGGTATTGATTACCTGATCAACCAGGATAGGGTTGCAGCTAAAGACATTATTCAAGTCATCGATTACCCGTCAGCAACCTTTGTGGAGCCTTTTTACCATAACCGTATGCACCTTATTAAAGTGCGGATTATGGAGAAGTCACGGATCGTCAACCAGTATATTCGAGACATTCGTCGTAATATTCCAGAAGTGATTGTGGTGGCAGTTGAACGTAACGGGGAGACCCTTATTCCAGACGGAAATTCAATCTTGTTACCAGGGGACTTTGTGGAGATTTTCGCCAAACGTGAAGCTTTACAGGACTTTTTCGTTGCTGCTGGCCATAAGAAAGTAAAACGATATAGATCCGCCTTAATCGTTGGGGGAAGCCGGATTAACCACTATCTGATTCCACTCCTACATGCTAGGGGGATTCATACCCGTTTGATCGAGCTAGATAAGAACCGGGCTTCTGAATTGGCCAACCAATTTACTAATACAGAAGTCATCTATGATGATGGAACTGACCAGTATGTCTTAAATGAACAACGAGTAGAAAATTTTGACCTCTTGCTGACTTTAACCAACTCAGACGAAGAGAACCTGATGGTGTCTTTATACGGGAAAAATGCCGGCGTTCGCAAAACCATTACCAAGGTGAACCGACCAGGCTTAATCCGCTTGATTGATGATAGTAAACTAGACGTGATTTTATCTCCTAGAAAGGCTATTGTAGACGCGGTAACCCGTCATGTTAGCTCAATTGCCTCTAGTCAATCCGACAAATTACAAAACTATGCCCGTTTATCAGACAATAAAACAGCCGTCCTAGAATTTGTCTTGAGCCCAGATTGTAAAATTCTTGCCACACCGATCAAAGATATGACTTTTAGACCAGGTTTGATGATTGGTTTAATCGTCCGCAACAAGGAAATGATCATTCCAAGTGGGGACGATGCCTTTATTCCTGGTGACCATGTCCTAGTTATCGATACCGAAGATCAAATTCGGAACTTTAATGACATCGTGGTGAAGAAGAAAAGGAGAGATGGCGAATGAATTGGTCCTACATCCAATATTTAATTGGCCGGCTACTCATGGTCTTGTCGCTACTGATGCTGCCATCATTATTAGTAGCTGTTATCTACCAAAACGAAGTCAAGGTTATCTTAGCCTTTGTCATGTCCATGATAATTACCTTTATTGTCGGTAAGGTCATGTCCTTTAGACAACCAGAGAAAGACGTATTCTTTGCCCGAGAAGGTTTCGTTTTAGTCTCCTTATCCTGGTTTTTGATTTCCATTTTTGGGGCCTTACCATTCTATTTGTCAGGCGCTGTCACTTCCTACGTCGACGCCTTATTTGAAGCGGTATCCGGTTTTACCACTACTGGGGCTAGCGTTCTAGTCGACACACTTGACGTATTACCTGAGTCCTTGATGTTCTGGCGGTCTTTTACCTTACTGGTAGGGGGTATGGGGATATTGATCTTCCTCCTTTATATCGTCCCAAATATGGGGGCAAAAGGGGTATACGTCATGCGAGCGGAGTTACCAGGACCAACGACAGGTAAGCTTGAATCTAGGGTCTCTTCT